>NZ_JBFHFD010000113.1:0-17126 GCF_041583735.1 Novipirellula sp. | reverse complement strand
TCTTCGAGTTTCGGCTCGGCAACACCAAGCCCCTCGTGATCCTCGGGGTTTTCCGATTGGATATCGAGCACCTTCAAGTCGACAAGCGAGTTCGCTGCCTCTTTCATGTGATCGACCGCGTCGGCGGGATAGCCTTTGTTGGATGGTCCCTTTCGCGAGGGAATCGTCCACTGGCCTGTCTCCTTGTCGCGACGAACCTCGAACGACTGCAGCGTCGCATCGACTTCGTCATAGGTGACAATTTTCAAGCTGGCGGCTGCCAACGGATCTTTAAATTCTTCGAACAGCGGTTTGCCGACGAATCCGCCGGTTTCGCTTTCGTTTGTCGTGGGCCATGCCACTAGCGTCGCGATGCCGAGCATCACAACGGCCACGACCCAGAAAATTCCTGTTTTCGTACCTTCGTTCACGACTCTATCTCACTATTTCAAACGGCTTTTGCTGATGTTTTCTCGTTCACGCAATCGCCGCGAGGCGAATACAATCACACCGATGATCAATGGTGGGATACATGGCAGCACGACGGCTGCGGCTTTGACTTGGTTTTGAATCCAAGTCACCTTCTGATCGGCTTCACGTTGAATGTCACCGATCTTTTGTTCACGATCACGTTCGCTCTTGGCGATCTTGACTTCCAAACGAGTTTGCTCGCGTTCTTGCAGCGTTTGGAACGCTTGCACCTTGGCTTGCAACTTATCCGGAGGGACACGGCCATTGGCACTTTCTTTCTGCAGCTTTTCCAGCTCTTCGCGAAGCGACTTCAGCTCGGTATCCATTTTCTCCTGAGCCTCACGAACGGTCTCGTCATACTCGTCTTGGAATTCCTTACTACGCTTGCTGACATTGCTGCTGGCGATTTCCTTGACCGAGTCGATCATTCGCAAACTGGCAAAAATCGGCTCATGCTTTCGCACTTCGATAAAGTCGGTTTCGCCAGTCAACCAATCAATCGCGTTCAGAATGAACGTCACGTTTTGGAACTGGAAACGCATATCTGCAGCCTGCTTGGGATCGGCTCGGATCTGCAAAAAGACCGGTGACATGATGTCGGTGTCGGCAACATAAACTGCCTTGATGCCTTGAGCGGCCGCAGGTGAATCGGCTTTCTCGGCCTCGTTACCCGCGACCTTTTTCGAATCGTCGTCGCTGGCTTTCTTTTCGGTTGCCGCCACCGCTCCTTCGATCGTCATTGCGACCGCCAACCCAGGGCTGACGCTATCGATTTCACGAGCCACGGTGGTCGCCCCTTGCATGATCTGCTGCACCTTGTTGAACGGCAGCAAACCGCTGCGTCCTCCGGTGGACATCAACTTGGTGTGTTTTAGAGTCGAACTGTCTTTCGCTCGGACCGATGCGGCGTACAAGCACAACACTTGGCGAAGTTTGGAGGTGATGACGCTCTTTTCGCTGAGTGCTTCCCCCTCTTCGACTTCGGGGGCGTTTTCGTCGACAAAAACCCACAACTCGTTGATATTTCGTTCGAGGTTCGGGTAGGGATTGAACTGCTGCCACACCAAATCGGACGAGAATAGCCCCTGCATTCCGGGAGTCCCAGGCGACTCGATCTCCAGCGCATCCCAGAGTTCGTGGATATTCCCCTTGGGCATCGGGCCGCCGCCACCGAACATGCCGCCGGGCGATTGCTTCGGCATGCCCGTTGGTGTGATGGCCTGGTTGAACACCGGCATTGGATCTTCAAAAATCGCAACCGGGACACCGACTTTGATCGCGTCGACCAAGCGACTGAATTGATCCGGCGGCAGCGTCGAAGGCTGCACAGCGATCATCGCGTCAAACATCCCCACGGTCACCGGGGCCCCCAGATCGACTTCTTCGACATCGTATTGCTTGGCAAGCTCTTCGATCAACGGATGTTTGGCGGCTTGCGACGGAGACATGCCCTGCATCACCATGCCGCCCATCAAGCGAGCGTCGGTCGATACAATACCAATCCGTTTCCGAGTTCCTTCGGCGACGGTGTTAATCGAGCGAACCAATTCATATTCGACCGGAATCCCGTATTCAAAGATCGGCACCGTGACTTTTTCGAGCCCCGATCGGAATGCGGCACCCAAGATCAATTCTTTTTGTTGGAACGATCCCTTCTCGCGCACCATGCGGCTGACCGGTTCGATTCCAAATCGCTCCGACGCAAGTGCAGCCTCTTCGCTGAACAGTTCAATGTTGTCGTACAGATTGATTTCGATCGTGCGATTACGCTTGGCCGCTTCGCTGCGGAATTCTTTCAGCAGATTGATCAACTCGTAGCGTGTGCGAGCGTAGATTTCGGGGATGTCCGCACTGATAAACGCATCGATCACAATCGGCCGATCGGTGTCCAATTCTTGGATCAGCGTTTTGGTCGCTCCCGCCAACGAACTGACCTTTCCTTCGGTCAAATCTTTGCGATAGTCCCAATTTCGAAACAGTGTGACCGCACCGGCGGTAATCACGATCAGGGCCAAGACGCGAGCGATATAGTGCCACGCCATCGTGTTGCCGTCTTTGCCGCCGGTCCAGTGACGTCGGCCAATCAGAACCATCGTGGCGTAGAGCGCCACCGCAGCGACAAGCACGAAATAGCCGACTGCGGAAAGGCTGATCACACCGCGACCAAAATCGTCAAACGGACGTGCGATCCCGCTGCTGGCCAACCATTCGGCAATCCGTTTGTTGGGGCTGATTGAATCAGCAAGCGAGGCAAACGCAAGCGGAGCATTAAAGAGAGCCCCCAGGATAAATCCGACCGTCAAGTTACCCGTCAAGAAGGACGCGATCATGCCGATCGCGATCATCGCCAAACCGACAAACCAATAGCCAAGATAGGTGGTGAAAATCAGTCCCGTATCAAGTGTTCCTTCGGTCAACACGGCCAGCGTGATGAATGTACTCAATTGGCTAAACAGCAGTGATGCCGTGAAAATCGACGCGGCAGCCATGTACTTGCCGATCACGATGTCAAAGTCGTCGGCCGGCAGCGTCAGCAGCAGTTCGTCGGTGCCTTGACGCTTTTCTTCAGCCCAAATGCTCATCGTGATCGCGGGGATAAACACCAACATGATCAACGGGAACCAGTAATTCAGTTGGTCCAGCGTGGCCAAGTTTTGGTTGAAGAACTCGTAAGGCCAAAAGGCCGATACCGATGTCAAAAAGACAAAGATACATAGGAAGACGTAGCCGGTAGGGTTACCGAAATAGCCAACAAAGTTTCGTTTCAGCACGGCATAAGCAGCACGCTTGGTACCCGCCAGTGCAGCGACGATCGCCATTAACACCAACAGCAGGATCAAGTCCAAGACGAACAGGTTCAGCAGGGCAAATGCGACGTTATTGAGCGTCATGTTATCTGTTTGATTGATGGGATGGATTAAACGTGTCGAAGCGGTTGGCTTCGATGTTGATTAGCTCGTTGCGGAAAACCTCGCAGCGGAGTGCAACAGCGACTCGGCGGTTACAGTTTGCGTGCATTCATGTCAGTTGTTAAGCCCGGTCGGAATCAGCAAGGATGTCTCGGTCATCCATGGGCGGCAAACTCGTCCGCCAATCCCTGAAAGCCATCGATCCCTGAAAACTCGCGTCATCGCCCTGAGGCGATGTTCTTAGCCCTGAGGCGATGTCCTTAGCCCTGAGGCGATGTTCGCGAGCACGAACGATGCTTGTCACGGTTGCCGAACGATCGCTCCAACCCAGGCGTGGTGGGCACGCTACGCGGTAGCACCCTGAGTCAGCGAATGGAACGCTTCGTCCAAATCGTTTGCCCCGAGTTTCCGCAGACCTTCGACGTCACCGTCGTACACAAGTCGTCCTTCGTTGATCATGACCACGCGGTCCGCCATCGCTTCGACTTCTTGCAAAATATGCGTGCTGAGCAGAATCGTTTTCGTTTCGCTCAACCGCCGCATCGTTTTGCGGACTCCGCGAATCTGGTTGGGATCCAAACCCGCAGTCGGTTCGTCCAAGATCAAAACATCGGGCTCGTGCAACAACGCCTGACTCATGCCGACACGTTGCTTGAACCCCTTGGAAAGTTTGCTGATCGGTTTATGAACGACACTCGAGAGGTCACAGATGTCGACGACGGCGTCGATGCGATCTTTCTTGCTAGCCGCTGTCATCCCGCGTGCTTCGGCGAAAAAACTGAGCATCGCGTAGGGGGTCATTTCCGGATAAAGCGGGCCGTTTTCGGGCAAGTAGCCCAATCGGCGACTGCCCGCGATCCGGTCTTCCATCATGTTGTGACCTGCGATCCGAGCTTCGCCCTCGCTGGCGGCGATATACCCAGTTAACATCTTCATCGTGGTGCTTTTTCCAGCACCATTGGGGCCCAAAAACGCCACCAATTCGCCTTCGCCGACCGAAAACGTGACGTCGCGAGTCGCGGCAAAAGGACCATAAAACTTACTCAGCCCGATCGCCTCGATCATGGGCCGGCGGGATTCAGTTTGAATCGTCATGCGGCAGTTCTTGGGTAAGTCCTTCAATGTGGGAATGTTCAAACCGGAAATATAACGGTCTGAGAGAGGTTCTCAACACCGCTACGCGGCCATTTGCCCCCCGGTTCGCTCGGAATGTCCGAAAAGTTGCCTCGGACGCTCCTCTCTTTCTGACGTCGGTGACGTCGGGCGACATAAAAGACGTCGGCTGAGGGTTTACTTCGGCTCGGGCGTGGTCACGTTGCCGGACAACCCGATGGTAAACGGAGAAGTTTGCAGAGTCCGGTCAATGGCAAGCACAATCGTGTGATCGCCCTCGGGCAACGCTTCGGTCCGCAGCGATGCTGCGGGAGTCGGTTTGCCGTCCACCCAAGCTTCGCTGATCTCGTCGGGTAACCCCAAGTGAGCGTCGGCACCGGAGGACACGCTGATTTGAAAACGAATGAACGACGTCGGCGGTGTCGTTCGGTGCTGCTTAAACACATCCATTTCTTCGATCGCAAAGGTTCCATCGACTCGCGACGTCAACGGCCGCCACTGCATGACGTCGTCGCCGCTGGCCACCGCATCCGTGCTGGTGCGATTGATCAGGCGATTCGATGGATTGGTAAAAATCAGAGTCTCGATGCTACGAAGCATGGGATCGGTCGAAACGGTAAATTCCGGAACCCGTCCCAACGCGGAAAGAAACGCGACAAGATCCGCTAGCTCGGCTTGCGTCACATTGTCTAACAGCCCCTCGGGCATCAGCGACTTGCCCGGCGATTCATCTTCGATCGAATCGACGACGACCGAAGTGACGGTGCCATCGGCAAGCCGGACTTGGATCGTTTTGTCATTTTCCGTCAACACAATCCCGCTGATCACGCGGCCTTCGTCGGTCAAGAACTGCGTCGTCGTGTAGCCTTCCTTTAGTTTCACGTTCGGTGTAATTAGCGATTCCAAAATGTAATCGGGCTGCGAACTGCCCCCGATGCTGATCAGGTTGGGCCCCACCAATCCGCCCGCCGTTCCAATGGCGTGACAGTTGATGCACTGCAGTTTTGCTTGACGATAGATTCGTTCGCCGTTGGCTGCTGATCCCTGTTTGGCTTGAGCCAAAATCTCGGCCGAAAGTTCCGGGGTCAATTTCCAAGCCAGATCTTCGAGCTTGCCGCTATTGCGGATCGCTTCTTCGAGTCGTGCATTTCCACCACTGCTGCGGAGATGTCGCAGCAGGTGAGCTGCCAGATCGGTGTCGAGTGTCTGTTTTTCCAGTACGCTGGCAAACGCTTCGGGAATGTCTTTGCGTTTCGCCATTTCGGCAACGATCGCGGCTCCCTCGTTAATCGTTTCTTTGTCTTGGACCAGCTTGATCACCGCGGCAAACGCGGCTCGCGGACGATTGCTTGCCAACGCTCGCGTGGCTGCAACGCGGGCCTGAGTGTCCTGCGAATCGAGTAGGCGGTGAATCGTCTGTTTGGCCTTGTCCGACCCGAACGATCCAATCGCTTCGATCAACGCGACTCGGCTATCACCGGTCGCTTTGGGCAGCATTTCGATCAAAGCCGACTCGGCTTTACTTAGTTTCCAAGTGGCCACCGCTCGATACAGCGACGTCCGCCACTCGGGGTTGCGGGCGAGAGTTTCGACGTCCGCAACCGCTACCGCGACGCTCACGTTTGCGTCGGCCGGGACGGTTCCATCGGACTTCGTCCGCTCGAGTAGCGCGGTCAGTCGCGAAGCCGATGGCGCCGACGAATCGGGGCGGGTCAACATCTCGAGTAACTGACCGAGTTGTTTTGCGTTGCCGGCTCGGACTGCGGCCAAAAACAATTCGTCGCCCGAAGCCGCTTTGCCGGCATCACGCTGCAGCATTTCGATTGCGACTTGAGCTGCCTTTGGATTGGCAATCGCGCCAACAGCAATCGCCAATTCATGCGGTTTCGACTGCCAATCAATCAGTTCCAAGATGGAAGCCGATGGCGATGCCGCGTCGAGTTTTCGCAAGGATTGCCAGATTGCAAAATCCAAGTTGCTGTCGACCGGATGCTTGGCAACGTCAATCACAGCGTTCAGTGCATCGCGATCCGCACGTGCTTGGCCAACGCTAATGGCCACTTCCAATCGTGTTCTCGGATCGGCCGCATCCGCTTGTGCGAACACCATCTGCGAGATCGCGCGGTAGGCCTCACTGTCACTGGCGACGCTTTCGCGGCTACGCCAAATGCTTCGCAGCGCCGTGCCAAGCACACGTTTTTCGGATTGTTTGCTGGCGGCAATCGCGATTTCGGCATCCTCCACGTTCGCAGCGGAAACCACTTCGTTCATCCACAATACTTCCAATGATCGCATCGCGGCGTTTACATTGCCGGTGTCTCGCCAATCGCGGATCGTTTTCATTACATCAGCAGAATCGGTTGCCGCACGTCGCCACAATTCTTCGCGGGCAAATTGGCGAACGTCAAGCGATGGATCCTCGAGCAGTTGACACAATCCGGCAGTCGACTGCTTTGAAAATGCCGGCCAATGATCCAGCGGCTGCTCAGGGAAACTGACCCGCCAAATGCGACCATGCTTGCGATCCCGGCGTTCGTCACGGAAATCGACTTCGCCATGCTGGATGATCGGATTGTACCAATCGGCAACGTAGACGGCACCATCGGGCCCCATCCGCACGTCGATCGGACGGAACGCAACATGAGATGTCGTGATGATTTCGGGTTGCTGCTGGCTGCGGAATCCGCTGCCGTCGGGCGCGACGTCGAAGCGGCACACTCGGTGGCTGCGGAAATCGTTGGTGACCAAGTTGCCATTCCAGTCGGCGGGGATGTGGGTTCCCGACAGCACCGCGAGCCCACAATGTTTCGGGCTTCCTGGATTCAATCCGCTCACCCACCGACTCGCTCCCGGCGACGTGTTAAAGACGGAATCAGGAAAGGCATAGTTGATTCCTTCATACCCCGCCCCATCGGTGACAAACGATTCGCCTTGTTCATCAAACACGTGGCCCCATGGATTGATGAACCCTTTACAGAACACTTCCAAACGGCCGGTGCTGGGGCGATAACGCCAAATCCCGCCTCCGTCCAAGTGCCGGGTGCCGTACGCGGTATCAATGTGGCTGTGGATGTAAATCGATTGATTGAAATACAAACATCCATCAGGCCCCCAACGCAACGTGTGCAGCAGATGGTGCGTGTCTTCGGTGCCGAAGCCGCTGAAGATAACGCGACGTTTGTCCGCGACGCCATCACCATCGGTGTCCGCCAGATGCAGCAACTCAGTGCTGTCGGCGACGTAACAAGCGTTTTCGCCATCAGGGATCACCCCGGTGGGAATCAGCAATCCATCGGCAAACGTGGTCGATTGGTCGATGTCACCGTCACCGTCGGTATCTCGCAACACGACAATTTTGTCGTCAGCCAATTCGCCTGGCTTAATCTGCGGGTACACCTCGCTGGTCGCCACCCATAAGGCGCCCGAGGCATCAAAGTTCATTTGAATAGGCTTGCGAATCTGAGGATCGGCCGCGTAGAGATTGACGTTCGCCGATTCGTCCACTCGCATTTCAGCCGACTCGCTAACCGGGTCCGGCTGCGGAATCTCGGTAAGATCTCGCTGGGCATACAGCGGCGTCTGTGCCACGATTCCCAGCACGCCCCAAACCACCCCTGCGATGGCAAACTGCGAAGCAACAGCTTTTGCCTGGGTCGACAAACGCGAAAGAGGGGCGGCAGCACAGCAACAAGGGGGGCAAAGCTTCATTGTCGATTTGTACAGAAAGTGGTGGTGAGGGTTTCTGAAACGTGAATTTTGGACTTTTGGATTGATCCAGCTGGATTGATCCGGCTGGATTGATCCGGCGCGGGCAGGCCGAGCGAGCACACACTGGAATTGGGGCACAGTATAGATCAACGCGGATTGTTTGTCCGGTTAGTTTGACCGACACGACGTGCCAGTTTAACCTTTATTAGGACGGTTTCGTTATATGCGTGCCGCTCCCCCCATTATTCAACTCATCAAAGCTATCTCCCACCCCGTCTTGCGTGCCCCTTAACGGGGACGATTGGGTTACACTCTGAAATCGCTAGACAGTAAGATTAAGCAGGATAGTAAGATAAATCGGTGCAGCGTGTCCGATAAGGAAGCGTTGCCCACGAGACGAGTGAAGCGAACAGCTTTCAGCCGACCGGAAAAATACGTTTAGGAGTCCTTCATGCGAAGCGCGGTAGCCGTCCAGCCCCTGTACAACCCGTCCGACTTTTCCCGTGACGCCAACCCAACACGTGACGCCAACCCGACTCATGATGCTGTTCGTCGCATGGTCGTGATGTTCTTGGTGTTTGCGATGAGCGTCGTGGTTGCCTCGATTGCAGTCGGCCAGGACCGGAAAGGCAAGGGCAAAGAGGATCCGGCGCTCAAACCACGTCCGGTCACGCTCAAAACGCGAGACGGCATTGCCCTTCGCGCCTTCTATTTCCCCTCGAACAAGGGGAAAGACGCCATTCCTGTGATCCTGATCCATGAATGGGAGGGTCAAGCGAGCCCGTATTACAATCTTGTGGTCGCCCTCCGCGATGCCGGATGTGCCGTCTTAGCGCCTGACTACCGCGGTCACGGGGGGAGCAAAGAGTTTACGGATCTGCGAGGCAGAACTCAGACCTTCAATCTCTCGACGATGAACAAACGCGACATCGATGCGATCTTGGCCGCGGATCTCGAAGAAGCCAAACAGTTTTTAAAACACGAGAACGACGACGGAAAACTCAATTTGAACGCCCTGGTCATGATCGGAGTCCGCGAAGGCTGTGTGTTGGCGTCGCATTTCACGATGCGTGATTGGCGATGGCCGTCGATCGGCAGTAAAAAGCAAGGTCAAGACGTCAAGGCGCTCGTGCTGATCAGTCCCGAAAAGCAGCTCAAGGGAGTGGGGATCGACCCCACACTGACCGATATCAATGTGCTGCGTCTGCCGATTTTGATCGTCGCGGGCGACAGTAGCTCTGAAGGTTCCGAAGCCACTCGGATCGCCAAACGGATCGAAGTGTTCAAGAAGAAAGCAGGACAAGGCGAAGTATCGGGGTTGACCCAGCAAATGGTTAAAACAAGTCTTAGTGGCCCCGCGCTAGTCAATGAGTCGTCAGAGGTGATCCCTGAAGTGGTCAAATTTGTCACCTCCAACGTCAAGATCAGCGACGACATCAATCCTTGGATCCAGCGAGACTAGGGCGTCAAATGTGGCATGGATGCTCGACCGCTTTGCAATCCGACACGACGTCATGTGATTGCCAAAAGTTGTGCATGCAATGAAACTCCGAGGCGGGGTATCCTCTTTTATGCAAAGGTCGTGACGCGTTGGTAAAACATTCGGCAGCGAGTGACGCTGGATTAAGTGATTTTCTGCATCTGCTGGGTGGCTTGGTTCGCGAGCCATCGGTAGTCGGCGTCGAGCAAGCTTTTTTCCGAGTCGTGTTGCGCGAACTCGAGGAATTGTCGGTGAACGTTTCGCTGTACCACGGCGTCTTGGTGGCCCATGGCAAGCGGCCGGATTCCATCATTTTGTCCGCGCACGTCGATCGTCACGGATTGCTCTGTACCGGCCCCAACGAATTCCAATACGCGGCGTTTATCGCGGGCAATCGAGGCGAACTGAACGGCGACTCGGTCTCGGAACAAATGATGGAATTGATCCAGGATCGTTTCATCGGCCAACGAGTGCAGTCGCATTTGCCGCACGTCGGAACCTATTTGGGGCAAGGCGCGATCACGCGTTCCTTTGTCTGTCCCAACCGCCGCAACTTGATTTTTGAAATCGATGGACTTAGCCATCTGCAACCGGGCACCCCGGTCTCGTTTGTCGATCGGCTGACGATCGCCGATGGTTTCATCTCGGCTCAGCTTGACAATGTGCTGTCGGTTGCGATCCTCGTTCACATGTTCCGCTGTGGCTTTCAAGGCACCGTGCTGTTCACCGCAGGCGAAGAAGCGGGACGAAGTTGGCGGTACGCACTGGAGTGGTTTCTGCGACAACAATTGTGGACTCAGCGTTTAATTGTGCTGGACACCAGCCCCTATCCGACCCCGTTGGCGGCCGCCGCGCAAGAGGTCGTTCTGCGACGTCGTGATGCGACCGCTATTTTTGCCAGCGACATGACGATGGAATTACAAGATCGTTGCGAGTCGCTGGGGATCGGCTACAGTTTCAAAGACGACTATGTCGAAGCGATCAACCGCACTCGCGAAAAACCGCTCTCCTTTGGACGGACCGAATTAGGACGTTTAACGGCGGCGACCGAGGGAAAGATCAATGGCACCACTCTGCAAATCCCCACAACGAGCTATCACACCGCGTCGGAAACCGCGTCTCTGAGCAGCATTCGCGCGGTCTTACGACTGTTAGAGAGCTACATCGATTAACCGCCCCCCACACAGGCGGCCATTGTTCTCGTTAGCCGATTTGGCTAACGCTGTGAAGCATTTTTTCCTATGGGGTTTGTGCCCTTGTTGTGCGTAGCGGAAGTCGCGCGTGACTATCGATTCACGGCGAGTGCCCTTCGAAACTCTTGACGCGTTCCGCTACCGCATGCTCCTTCGTGCGAATCCTGTTTAGAATAGGGGGAACAGCACAGTTGCTGCAAAAAGTGACCAAAATGCGGCCAATTCCCGAGTGGCCCTGACGCTGGCAAGCTACACTATTGGCAAGTAAAGCCGCGTTGCCCCCCTGAAACCTGAGTTCAAAGGGGCTGTAGCCGCGTTTAAAACAACGCAGCTAAAACAACGCTGTGTGAGTTTGAGAGCGACGTTGAGGCCGTTCAGTTCGGCTTGGCCAACACGGTTCTTTGCTCACATCTTTTCGACTCTTAAAAAAGGGGCAGCGATAGATGGGTGTCGTTCCGCATGTTACTAAGAGGTTTGGCGGTAGCCGCGTTTTCACGCTGCTGATCGCCGTGGGTGTACTAACCCTGACATCCCCCGACGCATTTGCACAGCGAAAGAAGCCAGCACCCCCAAAGCCAGCGAAGATCAAGCTTCCCTCGAGCGTGCTTGAGAAGACATCGATCAAGATGGATGTGGCGAAAGTCGAAGTGAGATCGCGCGCGGAAATCAAATCCACCTCACGCGCGATCGACCGTGCGGTCGAAGCAAAGTTGGCGAGCGAAGGCATCTCGCCCAACCCGACGGCCAGCGACGAAGTGTTCATGCGGCGTGTGTACCTTGATGTGGCCGGTCGCATTCCCTCGCTCGCCGAAGCGACGGAGTTTCTTCAGTCGACGCATCCTGATCGACGCGACGATTTGATCGACCAACTGCTCAACAGTCCCGACTATGTCAGCAACATGTACAACATGTGGGCGGACGTCCTTCGATTGGTCGAGCGCCCGTCGCCCGACAATATCTCGGATCCCTATTTGGCCTACGTCAAAGAGTCCATTTGTGCAAATAAACCGTATGACAAATGGGTCTACGAAATGCTGACGGCGACCGGCAAGACCTGGGAAAACCCTGCGGTCGGTTTCCAGCTACGCGACGACTTGATGCCGCTGGCCTACGTCGACAATACCGTGCGTGTCTTTTTGGGAACTCAAATCGGTTGTGCCCAATGCCATGACCACCCATTTGATCAGTGGACACAGCACCAATTTTATCAACTCGCCGCGATGACCGCCGGAACACGAACGCGGATCGGTGGTGACATGCCCGGTTATCAAGAGGAACGCAAGAAACGTCGAGAGTTTCAAGACGAAGCCAAGCAACGTGACAAATACGGCCGCTTCCCCAGTCAATACCGGCGAGTGATGAACGCCAGCTTGTACGATGTTCGCGAAGTCAAGGCGGTTTTAAAACTGCCTCATGATTACGCTTACTCGGACGCCAAGCCGCTATCACCTGTAAAACCGGCGGTGCTGTGGGACGAGGTCCCCGAGAAAGCTAAGTCGCATTCACCTCGTGAACAGTTCGCCGCCTGGGTGACAAGTCCCGAGAATCCTAAATTCAGTCGTATGATCGCGAACCGTTTATGGAAGCGGTTTATCGGCGTCGGCGTGATCGAGCCGATCGATGACTTTAACGAAGACAACCCTTGTGCGAATGAGGAACTGCTTGACCTGTTAAGCGAGCAAATGGTGCGAGGCGGATTTGATCAGAAACAATTTATTCGCGCGATCCTGTACAGCGACACCTATCAACGCGAAGCCAGCGATTACGAAGTGACCAGTGGCGAACTCTACTACGCACCGGGTCCCGTGGTTCGCCGCATGACGGCAGAACAAGTATGGGATTCGATTTTGACGATGGCGGTTCATAACCCTTGGCCCTTCCAGCGGCCGGCGGCCGAGGATATCGCCCCCTACGTCGCGATTGACTTCCGCCACGTATCGTTTGATCAAGTCACCGCATTGGCGGATCAGTTTAGAAAGACATACGACATCGGTACCTACCGACGGTCGCTAAACCAACATGCTTATCAAGGCAACGTGCTGTGTCGTGCTAGCGAGCTGCCATCGCCATTGCCGGCCGACCATTTCTTACGCCAATTCGGTCAAGGCAACCGTGAAAGTATCCACACGGCCGAACAAGAACCGACCGTTCCGCAAACCTTGGCGATGTTCAACGGCCCGATTACCCATGTCATGCTCGAACCCGGTTCAGCGATTGTCGACAACGTGTTGGCGATCGACAAAACAAAGGACCGTATCGATGCAATTTTCTTAAGCGTGCTTGGCCGCATGCCGACTCAGAAAGATCGGTTGATTACCGCCAAAGAATTGTCGCAAATGAAAAACGACAACGTCGGTTACGGCAATATCATTTGGGCATTACTGAACACTCGCGAATTCCTATTCGTTCAATAAAGGCGGAACCTGCGATGAATCGACCTGAATTTACAAGCCAACATCGTCGTGATTTCATGAAAATGGTCGCCAAGCAAACGCTGGGGGTCTCCTTTGCCGGCGCGCTCGGCTCGCAAACCATGATCGGCTCGGCTGACGCGGCGGCGACCCCCGCGGGCAAGGCCAAGCACGTTATCTATATCATGCTCGATGGCGCGATGAGCCATCTCGATACGTTTGATCCCAAACAAGGTGTCGAGGAAGCGGGCGAAACCAAGCCAACGCAAACACGTGTCCCCGGACTGATGTTCGGAGACCGATTCCCCAAGCTGGCCTATTTGGCCGGCGCGATCGCGGTCGTCCGGTCGCTGAGCACCGAAACCGGGGCTCACGAGCAAGGACGCTATTTGATGCGAACCGCCTACAAACAACTCAACAGTATCCAACATCCGGGGATGGGCGCATGGATGACGTCCCAGCAACCCAAACCCAACACCGGATTACCGAGTAACTATTTAATTGGATCGACGAGCGGTCACCCCGGGGCCGGATTTCTGCCTCCGTCGTTTTCGCCTGTCCCGATTGCCGATGCGGCCAAAGGACTGCAGGACACGAAGCTTCCAAAGTACTTGCCACCCGAGTTATTTAGTCGCCGCATGATGCTGGCCACCAAGTTTGACGAAGCCTTTCAAGAACGACGCGACAACAGCAAAGTGATCGCATACAACCAGGCGTACCGAGACGCGTATCAATTGATGGGCAGCGATCAATTAAAAGTGTTTGACATAGGCGAAGAGCCCAAGGCAATTCGTGACGCCTATGGAAACAATTCGCTTGGGCAAGGATGTTTGCTGGCGCGGCGGTTGGTTGAAAAGGGAGCTCAGTTTATCGAGGTGACCTCCGGCGGATGGGACATGCACCAAAATATTTACGAGTCGCTCGATACCCGAGCTGCCAATCTGGATACCGCCTTGGGCAACTTGATGCGAGACTTGCACAGCAAGGGGCTGTTTAATGAAACGCTGATTGTCGTCACCACGGAATTTGGACGCAGTCCCAAATTGAACGTCAACGCCGGCCGCGACCACCACCCCGGTGCATTCTGCAGCCTGTTGATCGGTGCCGGAATCCGCGGTGGCCAAGCCTACGGCGAATCGGACAAACGGGGACATTCCGTTGCCAAAGACCACGTTTCGGTTGCGGATTTCAACAAAACCATTGCTGCGGCGGCAGGACTTCCAATCGACAAAGAAGTCTACTCTCCGTCGGGACGCCCCTTCAAAATCGGCGGCGACGGCAAAGTCGTCCAAGCCCTGCTGTCGTGATTCCACGTTGGCGCCGAACGCAGCCCGTTGACCGAAACGTAGCGGAGTGGAGTTCCGGCATGACAGTGGAATTGAATTCGCCATTGCATTCGCATCCGCCGGATCTGCGTCGCTTTGGCGACTTGATCTCGCCTGCCTAAGCTTGGACGTTCGTCTTGAGTAAGTCCATCAATGTTGGGCGTCTCGCCAGCCTTACTTCCTTCGGACGATCGGGAATAGCGCCATCAGACTGTCGGCGAAGATCCTGTGACCATCGACGTTGGGATGGTTGATGTTGTTTTCCATCAGAGTGATGTAGGGGATACCCTGTCGCCAGAGCCGACCGTAGCGAAGTGATCCTTCGGCGACCGCGATCTGGTTCTGTTGCGCAAAAGCACGAACGCCTTTGACGTAGCCGCGGGGATCGTCATCGATGTTCTGCTGGCTCGAAAATCCCATCCAGCTCGGACGAATATAGTGCGGGGTCAGAATGATCCACTCCGCACCAATCTCGCGGAAGTCGGCCAGGATCTTCCCGTAACGCTCCTCCACTTGCGTTTCCGAAAGACCGGAATCGTTGACGAATTCAGACACGATCAAATCAGGCTTCCTGTTCAACACCTGCTCCTGATAGTTGTGTTCGCTGCCCGGCGGCTCGCTCAGGTAGCTACCGGTGTTACGTCCGCCCCACGCCTCCGTGACCAATTCAATCTTTGCGTTCGGATAACGCGATTTCAGACGCTCGACAAACATCGTTTGGTAGCGATTAAAGGTAGACACGCTGTCACCCCAGACGAGGATTCTGAGCGGCTCTCCGGACTGAAGCTTGTTCAGCGACTCGGGCAGCAGTCTTTCCGCAACCGATGAACCGTTTGCGGGCGGTTCGGGGTAGGCGGTTTCCAGGATTGGGAAGAGGTGATCCTTAGTCAGAGCATCAAGGCGGGCGGGAAGATAGATGTTCGCCAACCGGGTCTCGCCCGCATCCAAAGTCGGCGGTTCGGGCATGACCGTATGCGGCGTTCCTGTTTTGAGCACGATCCGGCCTTTGCCGTCGAGCACGACCGAATCGATGCGCTGCTTTGTGTATTGGTAGTCGATGTACACCGGTTGGTCGGGGGCGATAGCTCCCTGCGGCAACCGACCGATGGTGCCGGCGACGAGGTCAGCTTCGTAGTCGATGCCTTTTCGAAATGTCATGGCCTCGGGTTCCAGTCCGGCCTGGACTACAACGCTCGCGGGATCGAGCAAACCTTCGACCGTGCATTCTGCTGCCACGACCCCTTTGAACCGAACCCCCTTTCGCCAGCCCGCCTTCGTCTTGGCATCGAAATCGGGAAGCCGGTCGTATTTCTCGTGCGTGACTGTGACGATTTCGGGGCCAGGAATTTTAAGTTCGGCAGCAACCGCGTCGGGGCCCGGCACGGTTACCGAGACGGTCCATGCTCCCGTAACCTGCACCTCCGCGGGCGTTGTGATGGGGTCCTTTGCCGCAACCGATGTAACGCAGCAGATCGCGATCGATTGCGACAGCAGCAGAACGGTGGTGTGTATCAGAGTAGGTTTCATGGGGTGACCTTCTTACTTCAATTGAGATGACCGCGAGTTCCACGCAGTTGTTCCAGAGTTCCCGACCTGTCCCAACTCGCCCCGCGTTGTCGCCGCTGTTGGAATAGCCAACGAAGAGCTTACCATCGCACTGGATGGCCTACGAGTAGGACAAGGTCTGGTAGAAAAGGTATGGTACGAAAAGGTATGCGGACTCGATTCAAGACTGGACGAATTTGAGTCCTGGAACCTTTGTTTTCCTGTTTGCCGCGACGTCCGAGTGCCGGGGCAGAAGCACAGCGAGTGCAAGAGACAGAAACAGGGGCTTCGTCATGGTATAATACACAATCGGATCAGCCGGAACGCGGCTGATGAAACCTCCTGCCTGCAAAACCGCAACCATATATCATAAAAACACCCAGCCTGCTTGGAATCACCAACGGGCTGCTTGATTCAATGGTGCCACTCGGCAATCCTGGAAGAGTCGTGTCCACTCAGCACCGATACACGGTACCCAATGGACGCGGCGGCCTGTTGTTGTGTCGCCTTCGGGGCGAGCGTTAAGACTACCAATGAATGACAATCCGCCTCCCTACCCGCATGTTTTAATTTGCCATGAAATCGTTGCGTACTTGCCTTCACTTATCGCTGATTCCTCTGATCCTGGTTCTTTCGACTCTGTCCGGCGAAAAAATTGCGTCCGCTATTGAGCCCGACGCACTAACGGTCGAACAGCAATTACACAACCGATGGGCGGCGTCTCCACTTTTTTTGACCGCCAATGATATGTCGATCGCAACGGGTAAACCTTCGCTCGTACTCATGTCGAGTGGCTCCACTCACATTCCCGTGTGGTCTCTATCCGGCGGCACCGTGGGCCAATCGGTCGTCGGCGTTGTCAACGGACTTCCCGACGAGTGCGTCGCGGTGAAGGTCGAGATTGTGGTGACCTCAACGGACGCGGAAACAAACCCTGACCTGGAGGATGTTTATCGGGTTCACTTATCGCAGATGGTGGAGGATGCCCCGTT
>NZ_JBFHFD010000112.1:0-17218 GCF_041583735.1 Novipirellula sp. | reverse complement strand
TATCCTACGGGCAACATCCTGCGGATCCGCTACTCTCGCACTGTTAATGTGTCTGTCCAGCAGCGTGGCTACTGCGGACAATCGATTTTCAGTCGCGGACTATGAAACGATTCAGGCAGCCCTGGACGCCAATCGGGGCCGGTTAGTTTTCGTGCCACCGGGCGATTATCACATTTCAGAAAAACTGCGTGTTCGTGGTGCTGGATCCGGCTTGTTTGGCCCGGGACGAATTATTCAGACGCAAGCGAATCAACCGGTGATTGAAATCGAAAACGCCGAGGGGGCGGCAATTCGCGACCTGACTGTGACGCGAAGCGAAGGAAACCGGGAGACCAATAACGAGGGGATTCTAGCGATCGATTGTCGTGACCTCGTCATCGAGAACGTAAGCGTGATCGACAATCGCACACGTTCCGCAGCGATCACGCTTCGGGATTGCATCGACAGCCGCATCACTCATTGTCTGATCAAGAATTACATGCGTATCACAGTCGATGACCGTACTGCGTCGGCTGACTGGGGTTACGCCTTCAACTGCACCGATGGCACAGGCATCAGCGTTTCACAGAGTGTTGGCACCCTGATCGAATCCAACCGGGTCATCGAAGAAAACCTCGTGCCGACTCGAGAGATCCAAGCGAAACATCACCTAGGCGACTTCGTTCGCAAGAACAAACAGAAAGGAATAATCGTCAACCAGACAATGTGGGACGCTGGTTACACCGACAACTGGCAACAAGGATCGGGAATCATTGTGACCTCGCCCGAAACGAGCGATCTAACTCGCATCATTAACAACCATATTGAAAACGCAGCTCAGGGAATCGACTTGCACTGTGACCATGTGACGGTGGCCAATAATGTCATCGTCAACTCGTTCGTAGGTATGAAGGCGATGCATGGGTCGCGTAACGTGATCATCATCGGAAATCAATTCACACGAAACAGTTTGTGGGCTATTGGCTTGATGCCAGGTGCGGCAGCTAACGCGTCAAACACGGACGGCGGATCGATCATCGCCAACAACATCATCTCCGACTTTGGTCACGGCGACGCCCATTGGATCTGGGGCAACGAACGATCTCCGTTGAAGTTTGACAGCGGCCAACAAGCCGACGATCCGCCACTCACGAATGTGATTATTCAGGGCAACATAGTCGACTGCATCGGGCCTGCTCGCTTTGAGTACGCAGTCATCATTGCGCAAGGAGAAAACATGCCCAAAGGGCTCCGCTTCTCTAACAACCTGTTCCATCCGGGCACGGCTGGAGTTGCCAACACAGAGCTTGCACCATGATTTTCGGTTCAGCGACAGGCGATGACGAATCGTCGTCGCGGTTAGCGGAAGATCGTCAGCCGCAATCCAAGCGTGGCACTGAGCAATTCATCGCTGTCGATGGACAGCGTTGATCCGTCGGGGACTGTATCAACGCGAGTTCCGTAATCCATCTGCCCGGCGTAATCCAGGTGCTGGACGTTGGACGTCAAACTGACGAAGACGGAATCGTTCATTTGACGCGTCAGTTCAAGCCTTGCTTGCGTCGAAACAGCGTTATCGTGCCGCGTCAGCCCAATGCGATCGTCGTGAGGGGGAGTCGACCTGGCATGAACAAATCGACCGTCATAGCGAGTTCGGGCATGATAGATTCCCGTGTTGCCATCCAGGAACAGACTCCACCGCGAATTGAGTTTCCGCCGTCCGCTAATCCCTACTTTTCCGCCGACATAATCCGTGTCCAACGATTCATTGAGCGTCGCCCCCCAGTGGCTGACGGAATTAGGGTAAGAAATCGTGGTCATCAAATCTTGATACAGATGTTGTATCGAAGGACCTCCGTACAACGTCCACATGCAGTTTTCGTCAATGCGGAAATCTTGATGCAACAACAGATCGTAGCCACCGAAATCGATTTCGCGCGACGTGGTGGTGTGCATGACGCTGTAGTCTGATGCAGGATCAACCGTTCCAAACCCCGTCGTGTTATCGAGTGCGACGAACCCATAACGTACACCAGGGCCAGGGTCGGAAAAGGTGACAGCGGTGTCATCATCGAAGCCAGCATAAAAGCCAGAGAATTCAAGCCGCATATTCCCGGTGCCTAGCAGCGATCCATCAAAGATCCAGCCCGCCTTGCCCCCCACAAACGCAGCGAAGTCTTCACCATCGTCGGTGGTGATACTTTCGATTCGCTCGAAGGGAGATGTTTCACCTCGTCTGGCAAAGAACCGGAAGTCAGGTGCATTAATAAACATCGCTCCGCTATCGACATCCGCATACCATTCCGCACTGACTTGGCTGCTAAGTGTCGTTGCAGCGATGCAGACGAGTGTACAAACAAGCGACTGAGTTCTAGACATTTCAATCCGTGAAATACTGCAAGTAGGCTTTCCCTGCCTTACCTCTTCGGCGGTTGCAATTTCACCAGTGACCTAAATGACGACAGACCACGTCACTTCGCTGTCCCTACCTGCCGACGCGAACTACGCAGTAAGAACCCCCTGAAATGACTGACGCGACGGGGTCTCGGGGGGAGGATCGCCCCTGGTAGCCACCCTCTCTGACACATCCATCTCTGCCGACTCCGCCATTCTGTTTGCTTTATTCACATCGACCGGGTTCCTCGATCGACCGGTCGCCGAGCGGGACTGCTGTTTGGAATCCCCCGCGTTTCAGTGCCGATGCAACGCCACCGAATCGGATACAATCCGTTGCAGAATCTTTAAAAACATCCAACACGAATCGCCATACCATGATCCCTTCTAATCGCATTGATCGACTTGGATACTCAAATCCTTTACGCAGTCGTGCCACGCATGGGATGTGGTTAATCCTGGCAGCGGTTTTGGCGATGAGCCCCAGAACGGGCTCTGCTGAGGAGCCACAGCTCACACCGGAGCCTGAACCGACAGTGACAATATCGGATAATGGGGACGTTCGAAAAGATCGTTCAGCTCGCCGGCTTGCCCGCGGTGCTTTCGAGCACGGGGGGGCAACCGAACGCCGACGCAAACGGTCGTCACGAAAGGGGCAAGACCGACGCGTCAGGAAAGCCGAAAAAGGGGATGACACACCCATCCAACTGCATCTAAGTGGCTCTTATGAGTTAAATCTCGGCAACGACCGCTTCGTGCGTGGCGAAGGAAGCACCACCATCAAAATTGACCGCGCCACTGCAGAAAAACTGCAAATCGGCATTGCCCAAAGTCTCCATGAGGCGGGGCCGGCCGGAAACGAATTGCTCAAGGCGGTCGCATCGTTGCCGGCATCACTTCATTCGACGAGCGAGATTTTGAAGAGCCTCTCCGACCCCGAAACGCAAAAAACCTTGCGTCAAGTCGAGCAATTGCTGCGGATGATACCGCAATCGTCTCCCCAACCCAACTCCCAGAAATAGCTGTCACGGCGACCGGGCCTCTTTGTCGCGTACCGTAATTCCACCCTTTTTGCGGAGCAGAGTAAGCATGAATTCAATATTAAACGATCCACGATGGAAAAAGACAACAATCGTTGGCATCGGACTATGGCTTGCGATGGCATGCGATTGTTTCGCTCAACAGTCGACGCCGTCATCGTCAACCGTAAACGTGGTTACGAATGAACGTGATGGCGAGGCCTTATCACGGTTGCAAACCGCTTATCGGAAACAGTCACGCGAGTTGCGATTCGTACTCGCAGAAGACAATTCCACAATGCTAAAAGTCGAGCCGAAGCCGGTTTTTACCTGGACCAGTCTTGGCGGTTGGTCGGGCGATGTATTTGTGTGGACGGGGAAAGGTCGGATTCAGATGGTCGGCTGTATTGGCTCTCACCACCTCGATGCATCTACTTTCGAGTTCTTCCAAGAATTCCATTCTCTTGCTGACGCATCGCTCAACGAGGTTCAACTCGACGACGCAGTCACTTGGAAGATCTCTGACGACACAGGGGTTGCCCATTTAATTCCGGGTGCCCCGCAACCCGCTGCCAACACGACGCTAAGAATGGTTCAAATGCGAAGTCTGGCGCGTTCGTTCAAACTGGGAATGCAGGTTACAACCGACGCGGTGGAACAGGAATTGAGGATGCTGTCCCAACCGCTCGCGCGTGTTAGCGCCGCTGCGGAGTCGAGTGACGTCATCGACGGCGCGTTATTCACATTCGTCTCCTCCGCTGGAACGGACCCCGAGGCGTTTCTATTGATCGAAGCTCGTAAATCGGCTGACGGGCTGGCTTGGACCTACATGGTCGCGAGATTCACGACGCGAGAAATATGGATGTCCCGCGACGGAAAAGAAGTCTGGCGAGCACCCGCAATTGAATTCACCGACCCAGGATCGCAAATCAAAGACGCCTATTTTTATCGTCCCACTTTCAACGCCACACTCGACGAGATCGGCGCACCCGTCGAATAGCGAGATGGTCGGCTCGGCATCGGTCGCGACTCGCGACTTTTTACTCTTGGTTCGGAATCGGCCAATCGTCGGTTCGGAACGACGATGCAGGCAAGCCTTCCTGGTTGCTCAAATTGGGAGCGTCCGCGTTCCCCCAACCGAAACGCACCGCCACCGGCGCATCCACTTGCTCGCTATGAACCACGATTGTGTCCCCATCGATCGTCGCTTTGGCGGGAACAAAGTTTTGGTCATCACCGGCAATCGTAAAATGGCTCAACTCGGCATCGTCGCGACTGACCAGCCCCGAACCGACATGATCAAACGACAACCGAATTTTGTCCCCTTCGATTTTCATTGATTGATACTCGGGTCCCGAATCGACAAGGTCCGATTTCCCGTAGGTTCGGCGGAGTGCTAGTCGCGCCAATCGTTCGCCCACCGGCTTTTTCGGTTTCGGGTGGATATTGGTCTCGTTACCAATGTCCATCGTTACCGCCATTCCCGTATTAGGGACCGACAACGTCATCGCTTGAGCTTCTCGCAACAGCGCTGCCGGGTACGGGCTGGTTTTGTAGCTGAACGGAGCGATTTGGACAAAGTAAAAGGGAAAGTCACCGATGCTCCATTGTTCCCGCCAATCACGAATCATCGCCGGAAACAGTTTTCGGTATTGATAGGGCCGCTCGACGTTGGATTCGCCTTGGTACCAGATCACGCCGCCGATCGCCATCGGCATCAATGGCTTGATCATGCTGTTGTACAGCACCGAGGGAAGCCGGTGATTGATCCCCTTGGGCTTTTTTTGGCTCCGTGATTGCAGTTCGCCGATCTCTTCGATCAATCCCGGGTAACTTGCCAGCGTTTCAGCAAACTCTGGGAATTCCGCTTGCAATGTTTCTTCACTTGTCCATGCTTCAGCGGATGATCCGCCCCAGTTGGTTGAAACCAAACCGATGGGAATGTCGAGTTCTTGATGCAATCGGGAACCAAAGAAATAGGCGACGGCACTAAAGTTGTATGCCGTCGTGGGATTGCAAACGGACCACTTGGTTTGGACATCCTGCTGTTCTTTGAAGGCAAGATTCTGCGGCACATCACAGAAACGAATTTTGGGATAGTTGGCTTTGGCGACATCCTCTTTGAATTCATCCGGCCCAAACCCACGCATCTTCCACTGCATGTTGGATTGCCCCGAACAAATCCACACTTCGCCGACCAAGACATTTTCGAGTGTCACCGCTTGTTCACCCGATTCGATTTGAATCTCATACGGACCACCGGCGGCGGGCGTAGGGAGTGTGGTCTGCCAACGCCCCTGCGAATCCGCGGTCGCGAGGCTTGCGTTTCCACTCCAAGAGGGCGTGATCGAGACCTGGGCATTCGCCGCCGCTTTGCCCCAGATCGCCGCGTCGGTCTCACGCTGCAGCACCATGTCATCAGCAAAGATGCCGGCGAGTTTCAGTGTCGCGGCCTGCGGTTGCTCGGCCAGCAGCGAGCTGCCGGCAACTGCAATCAAAATCCCACAAACAAGCCCCAGCATTGGCAGGGCAGGGGGGAGAGCAAGAGAGAAGATCCGCGAAGCGGCGATACGGAATCGGTGACGAGAGTGTGAAAAGAGAGGGGTCATGGTCAGTCTATCCTGAGGGGGTCAAAAGTGATCAAAGCCAAATGAGAGTTCCGTCTCGCTACCTACCGAGTCTCATCATAGACCAAAATCGAAATCGTTTGACGCTGAAGGCAGACAACCATACCCAAGATCAAAGAAGTTGCCTTTTCTCGAAAGAGTGAAGGGGTGCCTGCCCCCCGATTACCTCAAGCCAGCCCCTGAGAAGGCTTCGCTAGGATTAAGCCCCTAAGTGCGGAAGTGCGGTGCTCACCGCTCCGCAACCTTTACGATGACGAAAACAAGAGCGGCTGAAGCCTGGATTCCAACCGTTGGAGTGTAGGCTTCAGCCGATTCGATTCTTTGGCGGCGTTCAAAGGGACGAGCGAAAAAAGGTGGCGAAGTATTTTCTGCATCCATGTTTTTCAACATTCACGGCGTCACGGTCGCGGCCATATCCAGCCGTCCCTTCGGGACTCACACCGACCACACCCATCGCAACGCAATCGTCGCCATCGCCGTTAGTTCATGGACCACTCAGGGGCAAAGCCCCGTTCATATGCTTAGCCCAGGCGAACAGCCTGAGGAACCGTCCGCTCCTCTTTTGTTGTGCCGGAGGTTTGCCTACGACCAACGATATGCTCACTGCGATGCGACGATGCTCGCCGGCGACGCTTTGGGAGTTGGGACCGAGTGTTGGTCTGTCGGGCCTGGACGGCCATTCGACGATTCCGGAAAAAGTTCCCCGGTATCGCCCCCGAGCCAGACGATATCAGTTAGGCGGATGTCGTCCAGCTGCAACCCAAAGAGCTCGAACACGAACGACTTGGTTGCGGTTCATTTTGAGTGATTCGACGGTCGCTTTTCCGCTATCGGTGAGCCCAACAATGACGGTGCCATCAACGGTCCAGTCAAAATGATCAGCCCAGTCGTCTCGTAGTGGGTGGAAAAGCGGAACCTCGGTCCCGGTAGGCAATTTCCCAGCAGTGCGATCCGATTTGAAACGATTACATGCTGGACAAGCGAGGCAAAGATTGTCAAAGCTTGACAGTCCCCCCCGAGAAATTGGGATAATGTGCTCCACCTCGAACGTAACAACAGTCAAGGATTCTGCAGTCTTGCAGTAGGCACAGCAGCTTCCAAACGCCTCTCGAACTCGCCGCTTTAAATCAAGAGGCACATATCGACTCACTGGCCGTTCGACTGATCTTGCTGTCGGAGAGTGTATTCGGCACGAGCTTTCAAGAGATTCAATTCGTCGATTTGTTCGATGATCGCATCCAGCTCTTTCAATTCTTCTGCAGCGAGCGTGCCGTCCGCATTACGTGCCAGTAGATCGTCCAATTTGGCGTGCATTTTGGGCGCGAGCACGGCATCGGCAAGCGCTTTGAGTCCAGCCGCACTGACATTCGGCAGGATATTGGTCTCGTTTGACATAAATGCACCTCGTCAGCACTGGATGTTTCACAGCATGATCGTACCAAAACCGACGCCCGTAAATCCATACGAGATGCAAATGCTCAAGACCAATCGCTTTGCCAGCAAAACCGCTGAACGTTGCTTCCTCATGAACCTCGATCGCCCCGCCACGAAACGACGTGATAGTATCTCCGTCACGGATTCCAATGGGCCGGATCGAGGAACCAAGGGTCAAGAAAAGGGGAAGGGGGTTTAATGCGTCTTGTCAGTGCGGTGGCGGTTGGACCGCTTCTGTTTTTGGCTTCTTCCTTGGCCGGCCTCGTGGTCGGACTGTGAACCAAATGCCATTTCGTTCGCAGGTTTCTTCGATCCACTCTTGAGAACCAAAGGGGCGTCCGCGCGTGGTGCAGAGTCGGACGGCGTCCAGCTCGTCCTTCGTGAGCACTGTGTTGACTCGTTTTTTCCATCCGGGCGGACGACGCAGTGGCCAGGTGGACAGAAGTTTCGGATCACAATCACATTTGTGGTGCCATCGGTGGAGTGACCCGTATTCCCAGTCTTCGGCGTGCTTGACCATCTTTGCACGCAACGCGTTGCGTTCGACATAGCGACACGGCGTGAAAAAGTGCGCGTCATCTTCGACTTCGAAGCTCTTGAACGGCCCTTGGTAGAGATGCCCGTGGCCGCGGGTGTGATTGTGATTGTGCGCATGGTATCGAAGTGTGTGCGTGGAGGAGAGCCATCCGCACAGCCTGCCCATCGCGCCGTCTTTTCGCGGCCGTAGAACCAAGTGCCAATGGTTTGGCATTAAGCAAAACGAAAAGAGATCCACGGGGTATTTCCCAAGGCCTTCACTGAGCGTTCTCAGAAACGCTTCGTAGTCTTCAGGTTTGTGGAAGATCTCTTGCCGGTTATTACCACGGTTGATGGTGTGATAAATCTTCCCCGCTTCATCCGGCCGCTTCGTCCTGGGCATCAAAAGCTCCCGCCGTGTGTCTCGGTCAGTCTTAAGCCAACCTACCCACTATCTGCAGCCATTAAAACCCTCTTCCCCTTTTCTCTTTCTTCCCCTTTTCTCTTTTGGGATTCCCAAAATAGCTTTGGGATCAACTTGTTTGTCCACAACTACCCACGGCCACCTTTTGATCTTGAGCTGAGAACTCCTTCTGAATCTTTTGGTGGACTTGAGTCATCTCGAATGCATGACGTACGGCGATCTTGGAACTTTGCCTTCCGAGGAGTTTTTCACAAGGCCTTCTCTGAAGACGAAATCTTGAATAGTTTGCCCAGCGAAGGCTACTGGCGCTTGCCGTAGCAAATGTGGTTGAACCGAAAGCGACATTATTTAATAGGATTTTTAGAATGACGGTGAGAGCGATTAAAGCAGCGTTTTATCATTGCAGCGTCGAGGCCGGTAGGGAGACTTACCATCACACAATGCTACAGTTTCTGCGTCAACAAAATGCGAAATTCTATCACTCGGCACCTTACCCTCCACCAGAGATAGAATCCCCTGAATCAAGAATAGAACCAGATGGCCGTTTGATTGGATCAATCCATTTCACGCATCCGCTTCTCGATACTTATAACAAAAACGCTGATGTGCAACGGGGATTTCTAACTCGGTACGGTGATGGTGTTTGCTCGAATTCCTTTAGGATTTCATCGCTTGGCTGGCGTGACGATTCGGAAGGATTCGAAGCAAACATCCAGCAATTGGCCACCGGTCGTGTTGAATTTTTGAAATTGGTTGTGCGTGAAATCGGAGTTGAATTTGCCTGTGTCGACGACATCTGGGGTACAAACGTCACCGACAAAGCATTGAATGACGTATCATGCCGCCACCTGTATTGGACGACGTATTTCGGACATCGTTACATCGAAACTCACGGGCTCGAGTTTCTACTGAATACACCGGGTTGGAAAACGGAAGAACTTGAAGGCGGTGTACTGGTGACCGTCACCGAGAATTACCTTGACTTTGCCTTGAATGACCAAAAAGAAACACTCAAATACCTGCGACAAAAATTCAAAGGAATACGCGTCAATCGATTTAAGATTCACGAAGCGTTTTAAAATATTGAGCACGACGAGATGGCTAACGGCGAAGATAAAGGGTACGGGGGTCAAAAAACAACGCGTGAACTTAACAATGCCCCCCGTCCCCTATGATTCGGCAAAAGCAAAAGAAACGAGGGGATGCTGGATGGCTTGGAAATGCAACTTAGAACAAAACGAGGGTAACCTTGTGGTTGAGTTTGCCTGGAAAATCCCAGGCGAGGTAGGTGAAGTTCTCGAAGACCTTGGAGATGAGTTTGGTTCTCCTCTTACTGGGTTTGAGGATACGCTACGGGATGGTGGATACCGTAGCATGTTGCCTCACCTGTTTGTTGACTAATAGTTTCAGTATTCAATGGGGTATAAACATTGACGGTTCGAAGTGTTGACGCACGGTTCTTCAATTGTGATGTCGAAGGAGAAGAAGAGATGTTCCATCGCAATATGGTTCAATTTCTTCGCGAAATAGGTGCAAGATTCTTTAAGACGGCTCCTTTCCCTCCGCCAGAAGAAAAAGATCCTGAATCGAGTATAAAACGAAATGGCCGTTTAATCGGATCGATAGTGTGTACGCATCCGCTTCTAGGCACTGCAATTAAAAGTGATGCAGTAAAAGATGGATTTCTCGCACTTTATGGCAACGGGATTTGCGACAAATCGTTCAGGATTTCTGCTGAGGGTTTGCGTGACGACGGCGAAGGTTTTGAAACGAATATTCAACATCTGGCGACGGGGCGTGTGGAGTTCTTGAAATTGATCGTGTCAAAAATGGGTGTTCAACTCGCTTTTGTCGATGATGTTTGGGGCACAAAGTTTACGGACAAATCACTTGCCGAAGCCAGATGCAGACATCTTTTCTGGACGACGTATTTTGGACCCAGTTATGTCGAAAAATATGGTCGTGATTTTCTGCTTAACACTCCTGCGTTTAAGACAGAAGAACTAGAGGGCGGTGTGTTAATAACTGTCACCGAGAAGTTTCTTGACTTTGCCTTGAATGAACCGAAAGAAACACTCAAATACCTGCGTCAGGAATTCAAAGGAATGCGTGCCAATCGATTTAAGATTCACGAGGCGTTTTAGTATCTCCAATCCGCAAGAATAGTATTCGATTTGAGTGTTCGAGTTCATTGGATGACGGAGAAACAAAGGGGACCGGGGCAAAAACAACGCGTGAACTCAGCAATGCCCCCGTCCCCTTTGATTCGCGGAGGTCGCATTCACCTCAGCAGTTTAAATGCGTGCTCAGGACACGCCCTCCTACGTCGCGAAAGAGGAGTCGTTGCAGGCCTCAACGGAAAGCACCCCACTGTTATCGATCTGACTCCGTAGCGGCAGAGATGTCCAGCACCTCCGCGCCGAAACAAGATCGCTTCGAGCCGGCCCGATCCGGATAACGCGTCTCCCATCACGATCCCTATGGAATGTCGGGTGGTCCGCAAGCCTGTCATTCTTCACTTGCCGTACACCAGTGGTTTGTCATGCTGGTCGATGAGGACCAGCGTTCCATCATCTGTCAACGCAACATCCTTCAATTGGCCGCGCGCTCTCATCAGAGGCTTCAGGGCGGGGCGGCGACGTGTTCGTTCGTAAGGCGGAACGTACTCGGTCGCCGGTGACCACCATGACAGTTGTCCCTCACGATTGCTGACCAACCAATCCTCACCCATTCTTCCGTGCACCCAATGCGCTCGCAGTTCGTCGAGTAAGTGCCCGGATTCGATGTCATAGACTGCGACACGGTACAAATGGCCGACGACTATTCGTTTACCGTCGTTAGAAAAAAAGACGCCAGGATGTTCGGCATCGAGTTGGCTGCGGGTTTCCACCGTTTTCAAGGCACGTTCGTCGTCGGGGTCCCAAAACACGATACGGCCCGTTTGTGCCAGCGCGATCCGTCCCGATTGACTATCAGTGTCCATGGCTTGAATCATCGAAATCGAAACGTTCCCGTTTTTTCGTGCGACCTTGGCCAATTCCGTCAACCGTTGTCGCGAGTGAACGTCGTAGATTCGGAACGCATCCTGTTCGGCGACCATCAGTTGCCGCCCGTCTTCAGAGAACCGAACGCAATTCGATCGACGGTCGATCGTTCCTGGCCAGCGATTCTCGCCATCGGGATCAAAATAGTCTGCAACCGGATGGCCTTGCGTCACGGACCAAACCTCTGTCTTCAATCCCTGACCGACCAACGCGATCAACGATCCATCAGGCGATAAGCAAACGTCATCGATCCGGCGTGTTCTTGGCGCGAATACTATCAGGCATTTCCCATCGCTAACGTTCCAGACGTGAACGTACTGGCCGACGGCCGCCATTTTCGAGCCGTCTGCCGAAACAGTGACCAATGACCACGCCAATCGCGATTCGGCAGTCGGCTCCGAATTCGTCTGAGGGCGGGGCATCGGCCAGAGACGTGAACCATTATTGAATCCAACCGTGACGACGCCACTCTCTCCCGGAATCGCTCGGATGCAATACGCAGACTCGTGATGCCCGACAAAACGAGTCGACGCTGTGTCACGATCCCAAATCAATATCTTTCCCTCACTCGTTAATACGCAGTATCGATTGCTGTCGTCGAATCGGTCGATCGCCATGACCGGTTCGAGCCCCGTGTCAAGGTTCGCTTCCGGGACAAATTGACCGGTTTTGGAGGACCAAATTCGCACGGTTCCGCCGGTCAGTCCGACGATCCAATTGCCGTCTGGGCTGGCAACCACATAAGTCGGCTTCTCCGCGAGTGGAGATCGCATCTGTTGGTCCAGCGACGCGGTGTCGTGAATCGAAATGGCTTGCGTCTCTGCGATGGCGATGTATTTTCCGTCGTCGCTGACGACCGCATCGACGACCTTCACTTCATCAGGCACCAATGGGCGTGCCTCTCCGGATTGCAAATCCACCCAATGAGCATTGGGAATGTTGCGTCCTTCCCGCGTCCGCTCCCCTACTGCCACAAATCGCTCGCCGTCCGGATGGAACGCGATCCGGTCCCCGTTGATGCTGCGGTCAGTTGATATCGGCACCAGCGCGTCGTCAGCTAGTCGCAACACTTTCATTGGGCCATATGGAGAGCCGAAGGCGATGTACCGACCGTCCGGGGAATACCTAGCGCTGGTAAACAAAGTGTCGTCGTCCGACGGATCAATACGCCGCGTTTCGATAAGCGACGCTCCTTCCAAGTCCCAGAACTGCACGTTAGGCCCGCTGGGGGCGACGAGGACCTGCTTGTCCGGATGGACCGACAATCGACCTCCGACGCCGACAAGCAACCGAAACGCCTCCCTCTGGGCCCCCGGTGCATGCAGAATCAGTCGCCAATCCTCTTGTGCTCGCGCGGGCGAGACCTCGGTCGATGGAACGATCAGATCAGGCCTGGGTAGATCCGGTTGGGGAACGAACGACGGCGATTGTGCGACTTGATCATCCGGCTGTCTCGCAGTGGTCGATTGTGCCCGGGCCAACCCACTCGTCGCGTCCCACTCTGGTCGCACCGTGGACGCGTCACCGCGGAAAAATGAACGGCTCAGCGGATACAAAAACGGGAACGCAAGGAGCAATCCCACCAGCAGGATTGACAGTCTCACCGTTTGCGACATGGAGTGCTTTCCGTCGATGCCATTTCAAACCTCGTTGGCGCAAGTCTTGGCGTCTTCCGCTGCAATGTTTTTGAGTAGAGCGGCAAAATAGGGTCCGTGGTAACTTGCTCGGTCAAGGGTCGCCGCGATTCTTCCGATCGCATATCGTAGCTGACCGGCTCGGTCGATCGAGCCGAGAGGTAGACAATGGAAGTCGCTTTGCTGTCTTGGACGCGATCCCTAGTTGACGCAGCCCCGCGATGTCGCGGCGGACGGTCTTTTCGCTGACGCCGAGCGATGCCGCGAGCGACTCGATGTAACCTCGCGCTGCAATGCGTTTCAAAATTCGCACTGGAGTGAATATAGCAAGTCTTTGACTGGCGGGGGGTGGGATGAACAGCATATGTCCAGGCTGCCGGCAGATAAACGGAAAACTCGCCGGAATCGCGTTCAATTTGCCGCGAACGACGGAGAGATTGGCAAGTGCGGCGTTTGTTTGCTCGATATTTTGAGAGAGGCCTGACCGTCGGCAGGTTGACGGCGTCGGCCTCTCTGGGGCTCTGGTGCGGTGGAGAATGGGGACTGCGAGCAGGCCTGCACCGGGTTTTGGCCATGTGTGGGGTTTGGCCTTGTGTTCGGTGTTTCAGAGCAGGAGCAGAAAGAGCTGCTCACTTTGTGCCGGAGGATTGCCTACACTGTTCATGCCCACATTCTCCAGTCGCAATCACGGCTGCGAGCCGAAGGCCGAGCCGTTTGCCCAGTCCAGGCGAAACGTAGCGAGCGGATCGAGCGGATTGCGATCCCCCCTTTCCTCGCCTGCAGGTCGTGCCGCTTTTTTCATCCTGTGTCAGCCGTGACATGCTTTACCGGCCCGGCCTTGCGTTGGGAGAATCGGCCATCGAGTCTTCGGCGAGATCTCCGCAAAAGTGCCGGTGACCTTAAACTTGCATGTTGTCATTACCAGCTATGCCGGCTGTCGTTTCCAAGCAAATGTCAGGATGGCGGCGAATAAGGACAGCAACAAAATCAACAATGCAGTCTGCCAAAACGCAAGTCGATGTTGCAAACCAAACTCGAGTTCGAGTTCCAAAGGCTCGTTTTCGGCGACTTGCACACTGCGACTAAACGTATAGACCACGCCTTCTTCGGGCAGGCTGATGAGGATCGCTTGCGGAGCCGGGTCGGTGATGTGTTGATGTTGGACCAAGCGTCCCGCAATCTGTCCGAGAACCGCATTGTCTTCTGTGCTGTTTCCGCGAAGCAGTTCGCTGAGCTGTTGCGGATGAAAATTCACAGCGTCTTGGTGCAGGATGGGGTTGTCCGACGCCGCTTCGCGAAATTGTGGGTTGTCGGCCAACGCCGAGTCACTCGGTTTATTGTCGAGATAAATTCGTTGACGCCGGGTATTCAAACCGACGATCGCTTGCTGCGTTTGTAAATTCTCAAGCTGCACGCGTGCGTCTTCATTCGATGCGGCGTCCAGTGCGTATTGATTGGCGACACTGCTGAGTGCCCGCCGAGCCTTGGCTTGTTCACCGGCCTGGATCAATTGATTGGCCTGCTCAAGCAGCTTGGTAGCCTGCTGTGCTTGAACTTGTCGCTTGCCACTGCTTTTCGACAAATAGGAACTACGGTCGTACGCTTCCTGATTGGCTTGCTGGACAAGTTCTAGATTTCCGTCGTTGTCGATCAGCTCGAATCCCTTGGGGGCGACGACATTCCACTGGATATTCTCGAGCGGCACATTCATTTGAGGGCTGACAAGTTTCAAATCGCGGAGGTCGTTATGACGAGCAGGACGATCATTCGCGACCGAATAGACAAAGCGAACCTTCGCCGTGCGGTCGTCGATGCCCGGAAGGATGTAGAACTGCCACACATTTCCATTGCCATCCAGGCGAATTGAATTCACACTTTCGCCATTAACGAAAATACTGAATAGCTCGCCTCCTTCGGGCAATCCGACGCTCAGGCTGCTGCGTTGGATGACTTCCATGTTGGCTTCGACCGCAGTCAATTGGTTACCGGTCGGGGATAACACGGTGGTTAATGTGCCATCGGCGACACGAAGCTTCAGTGCATCGGCTAACGAATGGCGTTTGACGACAATGTTCATCGAGTTTTCAGGAGCCACGACGCGTAACACGAGAGCCGGAGCGGTCCGGTTTCCCGCATCCCGCAGCGTTTGGGGAACGGTGTTCCAATCAGCCCGCTGCCAGCCTTGAGTTAGCGCACCGTGCTCTATTTCCAATCGACCACCGGCGCGGACACCAAAGTAGTACGTCAACTGGCGGACGCCGGGGAAATCGGCGGGGACGAGGACTTCGTTTGCCTGCTTTGAATTTGACTGCGATGGGGTTTGCCCATTGATGGACCGATTCTCGCGATCGCCGCGCCGTTCATATTCAATTCTGAATTGAATTTTGCCGATCACGTGACGTTTGAACTGAACCTCCCAGACATTCGAATCGGGGGCGGTTCGCACAAAATCGCTGACGGTATCACCGCTGGCTCGCAGCGTTTTGATCTCGTCTTCGTTGCTAATCGGCAACGCGATCGAAAGCGTGCGAATCGAAGCATTTTGCACATTAAATTCAGCGATCAATGCAGATCGCGTCTGGCCTTCACGCAACGTGATTTCATGCAGCACTTGCCCCGTCACCCAGGGTTCAAGTTTTTCGATCCCTAGCACCAGATCCCAGTCACGCTGTAACAGACGAAAAGCCAGCGAGCCCTGAACCTGCCCGCCCATTGTGCGTGGATCGGTCTCCGATACATTTTGGCGTGACACCGTTCTCAGCCGAATGCCCGTGGTGGGTCGAACGACCAACTCGCCGGTTTGACGCGTCGCTTCGTTCAGCTCAAATCGAGGTATCTGCCAGTCGCCTGGATCGGTCGGCGCCGTCCCAGACAGCGTCAGAGAGAAACTCTGCGAACCGATCGTCTTGCCACTTAAATGCAGAACGATCTGTCGCTGGTCGCCTTCGCTGAGTTCGGCCCAGTGATGCAGCGCGGCACCCGTGAGCGATTCGACCTCGAGTCCAGCAGGCAACGGAAAACTTAATTGAAACAAGCCGGTTCGAGTAATCTCGGCTGCGAAATTGATGCCCAAGACCACCCGTTCATCACCGAGCGACAACACTTGCTTGCTGATCACGCGAACTTCCGACTCGACCGGCGCCACACGCAGCGCCAGCTCTCCACCCTCGGCACCATATCGATATACCCGATGCAGCACCGCTTGTTTGTTCAGAATCAAAGACGCATCAAAATCGCCCAAGTTGACCGCCGACATCCCTTGCGATTCCAATTTTTCAGGCTGGGCATCGGGCCCAAACGCAATCGCCACCAGACCAACTTCGCCACCCGCCTCTGCGACTCGTAGTGGAGCCAGCGTGACTTCCGCAGGCAGCGAATCGAGGCCCCGCTGCGTCTCGATCATGACGTTGAAGGGCTGTGACTGAGCCGGGTCGATTTCCAGTTGCAAACGACCACGATCAGCGTCGAATTGCCAGGAACCAACGGGGCCCTCCACCGCGCTGACGGTCAGCCCTTTGGGAACAAGCACCGTCAATTCACTCAACTGACCTTGCGAGGTTCGGATGTGAAGCCGATGGCGGCCATCGACGACGCCTGGACCTGGTAAGTAGAGGTTCGAGGTTTCCACGAAAAACTGGGTTTCCTCGGTGGTGACGTCACGAGCCTTTGGTTTCAGAATGACACTCGCTTTTCCGGTGCCAAGCAGCAGATTCGCCTTGGTCGTCTGGTCGTCCGAATCAACCGTATCCACTCGGACTGCGGTGGGGCTGACAACATCCCATCCGGCCTCGTCGTAGCTAAGCTCGATTTCCTGTACCGCAGCGGTGCTAGTCAACACGGGCACGCCCTCGAGCGGTTTGATTGCTTCGAGCTGATACTCAAACGTGGCCTTATACTCGGTCGCCTCGCTTGGCTGTGAATCCTCTTCCACCTCCGTCACTTCGTTGTTAACTGGAATGCTGATGATATAGGCCAAACCTTCGCCGGGCACTTCTTGTTTGGACAAACGCAAGCCTTTGCCATCGAAGCGAGTCAGTACCGCTGGCGTCTTTAGTAGCAGGAAACGGTCCCCTGGTTGCCCGGACAAGGTGATCGTTCCAACTGCGGTTAGACGCGAATCCAGGTGAGTTATCCGCCACTGCTGTTT
>NZ_JBFHFD010000111.1:0-17281 GCF_041583735.1 Novipirellula sp. | reverse complement strand
AGTTAGGATGACTAAACGTTGCAATCATCACGTCACGAAAATAGTCGGCCTGCAACTGTTCGTCATCCCCGGCATCGACATCAAACTCACTGAGCTGCAGACGCGGTGCAATCTCGGCGAACTCGTCATAGACTTGCAATAACTCTTCAGGCGGCGTCAGCGTGGTGGAATCAAAGTGCGCCATGAAGCCGACAATATCGGCTGGCTGGCCCTGTTCGTTCAGAAAGCGAATGATGTTCTTGTAGGGTTCGCGTTTGTAACCATCCGGAAGAATTTTTCCTTCATTGATGGCGTGGGTCGCATTGGGGGCCAATCGTCGGGATTCTGCCATGATTTCGGCGTAGATCTCTGGCCCGCCATATTCCTTTTCGTAGGTGTGTTTTCCCCAACCAATAATGTGATTGATCGTGTCCCACTCGGTGACAAATTCGGACGTGGCCGGAAGCACGTCCTTCATGTGCGTCCACAGCCACTCGCGATGAGCCTTCGGATCACCGACGAATTCCTTTTCAATCGCATTGAAATCCATCGGAGCCCAGGCGACATAGTGACCACGCACGTTGATGTTGTTTTCGATCAACCAAGGCAGTGTCTTATTGAAAAAAATGTCATGCTTTCGGCGTGCCTCGACGCTTTTACCCTTGAGTCCCTTCCATACGTGGGGCCGCAGCTCGGATTCAAAGGTGACACGATCAAAGTACGTCTTGACGACCTCGCGGTACTCTTGTGCTTCTTCCCAATTAACAATGATTTGTTTCTTCGGATTGATCGGAAAGTCACTTGTGGGGGCACCGAGCACTTCGGAATTGACGGGGTTGCCAAACCCGAATGCATGCTTTTGCATCGCAGCTCGAACCCGTACGCCGGGAACAGGATTCCCATCCGCGTCGACCACTTCGATCGCAAGTTCACCTTTGCGGATTCGATCGATGCGTTCCAAAGCCGACGTTCGCCACGCGGCATTCTGTTCGCGACCCTGATACATGATCGTTGACTTCGGCAGCGTTGTGATGTCGCGATCGGGGCCGTAATCGATCAGACGAAGGTCGGCAATCTCAATGATCGTGCCAGCCTCGCCCAGGTCAAACCGAACGCGATCGACACCGGGATTCATGGGACGCGGTGCCACAAATGAGCGAACATGCTGTTCCCAATCGCGATAGGCCGACAATTTGTTTTTGTATTTAGGTTCACCAGACGAGTTTCCAATCGACAAGTAAACATTGTTCGGCTGTCCACTCGCATTGGGACGCCGGATCCAGTAGGAAAGGAGAACAACGTCTCCTTTGCGAACGGGATGGGCTAGTGGAATGTCGAGTTGCATGTTGGCCCGATCACTGAAACGCGTGTCCGATTCGATGCGAAACACGTCCTCGAATGGTTGGTCATGAACCTCGATCCACTTGGCATCGGCTTTGACCGTCCGCGACGCGAACACATATTCCTCGTCTTGCGAAAACGTGAGCACGCTTTGACCACCCGCTGGAGGATCAAGAACCGATGGTGCAACCGCGACGGCATCGCCGGTGATCAATCCTAGCAGTGCGACTGCAATGATGATCTGCATGCCTCGGTGGGTGAGTAGCCTGGATCGTTTTTGCAGGGCCGACTTGAGATTTCTTGTTTGCCGCAGGACGCCGAGTCTGTTGAACATAATTTTGATTAACGGGTGTTTGGTATTGATGTGTTTTTTCATGAACGATTTAATCGGTTTCCGTCTGGTCCATGGTCGGCCGGATCGGGCTGGATCACATGGCAGCGCCACCCCTCTGGACCAGCCTTACCTGCGTGCCGCTGCCAGGGCTCGTCGGCCCCCGCGGCGCCGCACAGCAGGATCGCAATCAAGAGAGTGCAGTGTTTCAACATGGTGTTCATGTTCGGTGTGACCATAAAAAGAGCGAAGCGGTCCATTGGAAATCATGAAAAACGTACGACGAGGTGCCACAGCCAGACAAGAACCACCGCACCGGCATACAAAACTCGAACAGATTGCAGCTTTGCATCAGAGTATTTTACTTCTTCATTTTGACGCGGGTGGTTTCAATGCGTCGCGCCGCATTGAGCTGTTCCGCCAGGCGTGAGATTCGTTTGCTCTGCTCAGCCGACGCTGCTAGATTTCGGTCCGGTGTACTCGTGTCCTGATGATCGTACAATTCCCGCGCGACCACGCGTTTCGTGCCGGCCTGGATCCATTCGGTGTATCGATAGCGATCATTTCGCAGGCTGTATCCCATCGTTGAACCACGCGGGTACTGAGTCAGAGCGAACGGCTTGAAACTCTGGTTTGGATTTTGCAACAGCGGCTGCAGGCTTTTGCCATCGCACGACTTGGGGACTTCGCCACCAGTCATCGATGCCACCGTGGGAAAGAGATCGACAATTTCCACCAAGGCTTTGCTGCGTTGATCACGCGTGTGACCTGGAGCGGAAATGATCAGCGGCACCTGCGCGTCTAGTTCAAAATTTGTGTGTTTGCACCACAGCCCGTAGTCGCCAAGTTTGTAGCCGTGGTCGCCCCACAACACGACGATCGTGTCATCACGAAGTTTGAGTCGATCGAGTTCCGCCATCACTTTGCCGACCTGTGCGTCCGCAAAGCTGACCGAGGCGGCGTAGCCGTGCATCAGCTCGCGAGTCATCTCGTCCGACAGTTCCCCTTGCTGCGGAACTCCATGATATCCGCGTAATTCGCCCCAGATCGTGAACGCGAGATCCGGTGATCCTTCGGGTCGCTGGCGACTTGGCACCCTGAACTGGTCTCGTTCATAGAGATCCCAGTAGCGTTTGGGGGCCGCGAATGGCAGATGCGGCTTAGCGAATCCGACACACATAAAAAACGGCTTGTCTTTGTTCTTTCGCAGCGATGCGATCGCCTGTTTGGCAACGATGCCGTCGCGATAGCCTTCGTCCTCAGTAACAAAACACTCCGTCGGCGGCCCGTTGGCCGCAAGACGCGTTTGATCGACATCGAGCTTCTGCGTTTTGGCATCCTTCACACGCCTCGCGATCGCCGCCAACGTCTCGGGATCGGCATACTTTTCACTGGGCGGTTCCGGAATCTCCGACCAAGACGTTTTGTCATCACGCAAGTGGTGGTACACCTTTCCAAAGGACGCGGTCACGTATCCACGCTGCTGGAAGTACTGCGGCAGCGTCATCGCGGTCTTGTTCACCTTGCGTAGTGGCGTGAACAGATCCACGATTCCGGTGTGATCTGGGTACTGTCCGGTCATCATGCTGATGCGCGAAGGTGCACAAAGCGCCTGCTGGCAATACGCTCGTTCGAACAACACCCCTTCGGACGCTAACGTATCGATCGAAGGGCTCTGAATCGAATCGACGCCGTAGCAACCAAGTTCTGGACGCAGATCATCGATGAAGAAAATCAGCACGTTCTTCGCGTCGGCGGACGCTTGGTGTTCCTCGGCCTGCGCGAACACGGGCAAAACGAGCAACGCCAACAGGATCGAAAATGCATTGACGCGACGGGGAAAAATGAACTTGGGGATCATGCAGATACTTGCGGTTAGAGTAAGTGACCCTGGCTGCGTTCGCACCCGGCGAGAAGCCAGCGACAACCGCATTTTCGCCACGCCAATCGCGGGTTAGCCGCGAATCAGATCATCGCAATGTCATGCGGCTACAATCACAATGGTTATCCCGCCTTCACCGCTGAAATTTGCGGGATTTTTTTGCATTTTCGGTAATCGCCACCCAAAAACGCTCGTCCCCAGACTCCTGCCCAACGCCGTGAAGCATTTTTAAGCTAGAAATGACGCCATTCGCGTTTCGTAGCTACGCTCGCCAGAGCGTGGATTGTTGGCATCCATGTCGCATCACCACCTTCTGGCGAAGGTAGCTACCGGAAGTTCGATCTAATTTCGAGTACGATTTCTCAGTGTCTTCTGCAAGTGTTCACAAGCGGTTTCAAGAACGTGAACACGCGCTGTGTATTTGTCGTTGGCCGGGACGATGGTCCAGGGCGCATACGAAGTGTTGGTGTATTGGATCATGTCATTGACGGCTGCTTCATACACGTCCCACTTCTCTCGGTTGCGCCAATCTTCGTTCGTTAACTTCCACGCTTTGTGACGGATGGTTTTACGTTCTTCGAACCGCCGCAGCTGTTCATCCTGGTCGATGTGCAGCCAAAATTTACAGATCATGATACCGCTCTCGACCAACTCCTGTTCGAACTCGTTGATTTCGTTATAGGCCCTCTTCCATTCATCGGGCCGAGCAAACCCCTCGATGCGTTCGACCAACACTCGTCCATACCACGAACGGTCAAAGAACGTGATGTTTCCGGCGCTGGGCAAGTGACGCCAAAATCGCCACAAGTAATGTTGTGCGTGTTCCTCCTCCGTTGGTGCTGCAATCGGAATCACTCGATATGTCCTTGGGTCAAGTGCCCGCAAAATCCGTCGGATGGCGCCGCCTTTGCCAGCGGCGTCCCAGCCTTCGAATACCAGGACACTGGATACTTTTTGTTGTTTGGCCTGTCGACATAGTCGATTGAGGTCACCTTGTGCCTGCTCACGCCTGCGTCGGTAGTCCTTCTTGTTGAGTGTCTGTTTGAGATCAACACCGGACAGCCAATCGACGGAACTGGGTTTGTGATCTGTCTGTACAGGGGCCGGTGACGACACGTTCAAGCGTTTCTTAATCGCGTCCAAAATGTGTTGTCCGATGGCCATCGAGCGATAGCGGTGGTCGGCACCGTCGATGACTCGCCATGGCGCGAGCGGAGTATCGGTCGCATCAATGATTTGATCGCCTGCGACGACAAATCGATTGTACATTGCCCAGTGTGCCCAATCCGTGTGCGTCACACGCCAAGCGGTTGCAGGGTTTACTTCCAGTCTCTCTAGCTGCTTTCGCTGACGGCGTTTGTCGAGGTGCATCCAAAACTTGAGGATCAGTGCACCGTCGGTTGCAAGCGTTCGTTCAAACCGTCGAATGCGTTCGACATGCCTTGGGAATTCGGATTCAGAAACGGTTTGAGCGACGGATCCCAGCAACACCTGCGAATACCACGCACTCAAGAATAATCCGATCTGACCGCGGGGCGGCAGGTCGTGCCAATAGCGGCGAAAAACCGGCCGCTCTACATCCGTATCCAATTCAGACGACCTGGCGTAGGCGCGATTGATCAGCCATCTGGGATCCATCCACTCATTTAACAAGTTCACCATTTCGCTCTTGCCCGCGCCATCCACACCCGCAAACAGAACAATCACTGGGAAATTCGCTTTGCGAAGCGAGTTCTGTACCTCCAACAATTCCGCGCGAAGCGAGGGCAAGCGAGCTTCGAACTCGCGTTTCTTGAGTTTCTCGGAATGCACAAAGTTTGCCAGTCTCACAGTCTATGCCTTTTTCTTCGAAGCGAGCGATTTCACCTCAGTATAGCGTTGTGATCCGGCAACCGAGTAGCGACGCACTTCTCGCCCCATCCGTGAAACGCAAGCGATCAAGATCTCGATTTTTTTCTGCGGCAAATTTCCGCGGTGAGGCATCCTCCGGCTAGCACTCTGCCGCTACTGCTGCATGAGCCCTACCGGGCGATCCCCCCAAGATAAGTACCCACGTTGCCGTCGACCGCCAGCGGCAAAGCGTATGGACCGAGACACCGCTATACACAAACAATGAAGAGCCTAAGAAATTGAGGGACGCGGATGCAAAATCAGAGAGCAGACTTTAGCAGCATCCCCTTAACTTCGTCGGGTGTAGCGTGATTGTTCCCGCCTTGGTCTGCACCCGTGATCCACCAGTATACCATTCCGGCATCGGAGCAATCGAAGTGGTTCGCTTGGAATTTGACGACACCATCCTGTTCGGCGTAGGCGAGTTGTCGCCAGATCCACTGCAGGTTCTTGCCGTCATGTTCCTTTGCCCAATCCCAGCCGCGGATTGCTGTTTTCAGACCGACGTTTTGATCTCCGATTTGGTGTTCGTTGACACCGAAATCGAGAATCTGCTGCCACGTGAAAAAGTCACCCGCGTGATTTGTAACAATACTCGAATAACGAAGATATTTCCAAACAGTGCCTTACTTGGCTTCGATGGTTACCGAACCGCTGACCTCATCGTCTACGATCCAGCGGTTTCCGGTCTTGGTTGCAGCGACAGAATTTCCATCGACGAACACCTTAGTCGCTGTGTCGGATGCGGGCAGCTCCACTTTCGCGGTCATACCGTCAGGGAGCACCAGCGAAAGCGTGAACGTGGATTCGTTTTTCCAATCGATTGAAATTGGTCCTCGCGATGTTGGAACTCGGCCGCGTGCGAATTTTAGATTGCCAAGACAGGGGCGGATGATCGCACTGTTCCAGCCCGCATTCGCCGGCTGCACGCCCAACACGTATCGCGGCAACAGATTCGCCGGGGCCGCACCCCAGGCGTGATTCCAATCCTGGTTGGGTTTGTATTTCAGGTCCCAGGCTTCCCAGGAGATCGTCGTTCCGCTGTTGACCATATGCTTCCAACTGCGATCTCCATCGGCGGTCATCAACGCAATCGCCTTTTCATCGCTACCATTACTGAACAGTGCGTCCATAAAATACTGTGCCGCGTAGGGGCTGCACTGCATGTCTTGTTTTTCGAGCCACGCGATAACGTCTGCACGTTTGTCCTCGGGCACCAAACCAAACGCGAGTGGAAAGAAGTTCGCGTGAATGCTGCTGTGATCCGTACCGACACCATCGCGATAGATTCCCGCAGCTTCGTCGAACAACGTTTTCTGGAACGATGCTCGCGCCAGCTCGACTCGCGTTTCAAAAGCCTTGGCGTCCTCGTGCTTTCCGACTGCACCAGCCATCTCGGCCATCTGCTTAAGTGCCTCGATGTGAAATGCATTCACGACCGTGTTGATTTCCGTGAACACATAGCCATCGCGTTCCTTCTGCGGCCAATCGACGATGTCATGCCTTGTGCGATCCATCTCGTTGCTGCGAACTAAACCGTCGTCACCACTTCGATGCATCAACGTTTTTGCCTTCAGCGATTCGTAGCGATGTTTTAACCAATCATTATCGCCCGAATACATCCACTCGGCGTGAGCCATGAAAACCATATGGGGCGCCCATTCCGTTGGCCAAGTTCCATTTTCAATCAACCAATCAAACGATCTCGCCGCCATCTCGACGTCGTCATCGGTCGTGTAGTGGCTCAATTGATTCAAATACGCGTCAGCTTCGTACGGAATCCGCTCGCGGTCGCCATCCACGTAGACGCCGGCGAACGTCGTCGCTTTGATGCTGTATTTGCACAGCTCCCAAATCTTGTTGAGCGTTTCGTCGGAACACTCAAACGAACTCGCGTCGTCATTCCAGCCAGTCGCAAACGCGGCGCGGCGGACGATGTATTCCGGTTTGAATTCACCGGGCCAATTTTCGATTTCGACCCAGCGGAATGGCATCACGGGCAACCAAGACTTGGGCGTCAACACCGCTGGCGGATGAGCTCGCGTCGCCCCCGCTTGCTCGGTATTTCGCACATCCACCGGTGTTGGCACGATCCAGTTTCCAATTTCCCCGCTGCCATTGCGAAAACCGCTCACTCCGTAGCGAACCGTTCCTGGTGGCTCGCGATCGATTCGGCCATCCTTCAGCTTTTCGGCAAAGTGGACCTTGCCTTCACCGCGTCCCCCTTGAGGAACACGCATCGCAACATTTCCGAATGCGACTTTGCCAAAATCGACCAGCGTGATTTTGTCGCTAATTTTTTTGACCGACACGGGTGCTTGGTCGGTCAGCGAAACCGAGTCCTCTGCAGGAATCTGCGGCAATTCTTTGATGAACAGATTTCGGAAGCGGTAGGTTTGGCCATCTTCGCCGTGATGCTGGATACCGATGTAACCGGATGCATCAACGGTGTCGCGGAACGTGACTGTCGGCACTCCGTTCAGTTCAATCGTGATACGATCTTCAATGCAGGTGATCACAAACCGGTTCCATCCGTGACGGTTTAGTGCACCGGCGATCGTCGGATCTGCAAAAGCCGCCTTTGATTCTTCTTCGTGCTCCAGGAATTGATCCTGCGAACGCCCCTTCGTGCTCGGCCAAATCCATCTACGTCGGGATTCATCAAAAAGACCACCCGACCAACGCCGATCGGATCCATCGCATTCCGCTTGATAGCCATAGACCTTCTTCTCTGCGTCCTTGTCGACGTGACATCGGAACATCACTCCCGAATTGGCGTCGCCTTCGGGCAAGTGGATTTCAACACTGACACGAAAGTCCGAGTACTTCTTTTTGGTGACCAAGAAGAATTTTTCGTCGGCCATCAGATGGATTTCACCGTCAACGACTTTGGCTTCTCCGTGTGGATAGGGATTCCACCATCCAGATAGGTCTTTACCGTTAAACAGCGGCGTGTACCCACGGCTAAGCATCGCTTCAAAGCTGGATTGACCGTCATGATTGATATCCGGTTTTGAGATCGACGTTTCAGGACCTTCTTTCGCATTGCACACATCGAGCGACACGATCACCGCGAATATCAGGGAGCAGTATTTCAACATCGTCTAGGCCTTGGGGATCTATGAAAAATCGGGAGAGGGAACGAACGTGAAAAGCGGAATAATTCTAGTCACTTCCACAAAGGGCAACGAGTTCGACGGCTAGACTTGTTGTCGTCGAAGGATTGCTTTGCTTCCTCGGCCTCACGTTGGAGCATCTGATTGTAATTGTCGATTTCTTCTCGAGAGGCTTCCGAAGCAATGTTTTTGGTTGTGCTGAAAGAACAACCAACCGAAACGGCTAAGCACGAAAAAAGGCTGATGCGAGAAACCACATCAGCCTTCGATTGATTTATCGTGCAGCGGCCGATTCGCTACTCACGCGCGCCGATATCGCCGGCTTCCGCTGCAAGCTTCGCTTCCCTCTCAACGAGCGCATTGTAGTCGTCGATCTGCTCTTGGCTGAGCCCGTCGGCAACCGAGTTTGACTCGGACGTCGAGCAACCGACCAACACACTGGCCAGCAGCAGGCAAAATGTTGCTGTCGCTTTCATCTGTAATCCTCGCTTCCTCTTTATGAATTCGTATATTTCTTAAAAGTCCCTAATTCTTAGGGAAAGACTAAAAACCGCCGTGGCAGCCTCGCCGGCATGACTGGCGACGACGCTGAAAATCGATATAGCTTGGAAATCGATTTCGCCAACAAGGGCGTCACCTTCAAAACCTTAGAACTCCGAGTCAATGACTTCCTTGGCAGCACGAGTTCCCAGGGCGCCCCACAGGCCGTAGGGGCTTTGTGCGCCTGCAACCGTCTTGGGCGATCCGTGATACGAGATCATTGCCGTGTTGCTATTACCCGCTTCAATCGAATCGGTGATGAACTTCACTGCTCCATCGCCCATCAAGACGTGGGCTCCACCTTGGTGACGACTGGAAACGGTGACCATTGAGTCGTTACTGGTGAATCCGCCGGTACAGATGCCTGAATTGGGCGGCAGGATTGTGTGCACTTGAGTAAAGAAGTGCATCGCATCATGCCAGCGATACCCGCGTCCAAGCAATGCACTCACCGAACCTCCCGCACCCGCGTTCCAGAATTGCGGACGTTCAGGATCATGATGCTGGTCCATGAACCTGGGGTTTCTCCGGCACTCGGCGCGTCCGTGCCCACTTCTGTCGTTGTATGCGGAATCTTGCGGAAACGACGTTCGCACATCCTTGTCCCCAAGATCCGTTGTCAATTCGCCACACATCACCGTGTTAGCCAAGCCATCAAGCGTATCGCGGAATCTCATGCGACTGTTCATCACGAACATGCCTCGATGTACTTTTCGCGAACGTGTCGCCTGAGTTTGATTGTTCGCGGTATAGGGCATCGTGGCACCGTTAGAGACTCGGTGAACGAATACTTTGCCCTCGCGAGACATCACGGACGAATCCCCCATACACGCCCCGTAATTGGTTCGACCAAGCGCCGGAAGCCCTTGCCCTGGATCGCTCGGGCACCGGTACGACGCAATGTTCGTCGCCCAGGGCCCATAGTCAATCCTAGCTACCCCCGGCCCCATGGCTTGCCAAGGCGGGTTTTTCGCGGAGCCGTTCGCCTTCACATTGAGTGGGTTTGAAATCTGTTCCCAAAGCGCCTGTTGCTCGATAAACGGCAGCACGCTTATTAAAAAGGATCCACGCCGGTTGATACTCGTTCCGTTATTGTCACCCGCGTAAATCTGCTGTCCCGCGGGTCGATCGGTACCGGTACCATGGATCGGCAACCCCTTGTACGCGGAATGGTAATTGTGAATGCCCAAGCCGATTTGCTTGAAGTTGTTGCTGCAGCTCATACGCCGAGCCGCTTCTCGAGCGGCCTGCACGGCCGGCAGTAACAAACCAACGAGGACTCCAATGATCGCGATGACGACCAGTAATTCGACAAGAGTGAATCCAGTACGCTGACGATTCATTCGAATAACTCCAATACGAGAAGAGAGAAGAGGAGGGAAAAGCAAAACGCGACACTCAACCCGCCGCGTACAAAGGCCCTCGTATGGAGTGATTCCCGTCCCTCTTGAAGTTCTTCGCGCGAAATCTGAGAATTATTCCCGCTTTTCGCCGAATTCGCCTCCTTTTTTAAGAAAATCAAAAGAATGATCGCAAAATGAAGGCGGAGCTTCGGGAATAAGAATGAGTCGCGCTAACCTGGTTCACTTCACCTTTACGCAGTCAAAACTGGTGCTCCACTCCACAAGGAAAACGGTCATCCAAGAGGAACGATCCCAAGACGAATTCGTTCGCTTGCTCGCGATGCACTCGAGCAAGGTGATGTCGTTCATTCGTATCCTTACGATGAATCACCAGGATGATGCCGAAGAGATTTTCCAATTGACCTGTGTGGTGCTGTGGCAAAAGTTCTCGCAGTACGATCCGACGGGCAATTTCGCAGCTTGGGCTTGCCGTATCGCACATTACGAAACGCTCAAACATCGCGAATCCAAACGTCGTATCAAACTGCTCAGCGACGATGCGCTCGAGGCTTTGGCCGAAGCGGCTATGCCCATTTCGGCTGAGCTGAGCGAGCGCCGAACCGCATTGTCAGAGTGCCTAAAGAAGCTGCCGGCCTCGGATCACGACTTGATCCGCCAAAAGTACTTCGAGGGTTTGAGCGTCGGTGAAATTTCGAATCGACTCGGTCGCTCGACTCATGCGATCTACCGTGAATTGAGTAAAGTACACGGGATGCTATTACGATGCGTGCAACGCGCTGCCACTGAGGCACTTTCATGAACATGGACAACCACCCATTGCAAACACTACGCACCCTGATCGTGAAATCGCAGTCGGAATCGCTGAGCGAATCCGAGATCGCCGAACTTAATGAGCTGATTTGCTCCGAAGGCGGTGCCGCCGAAGCAGCCTCGCTGATTGACCAGCTTTGCGCCTTCAGCGACTCAGGCAGACTCGACTCGTTGCCAATGGCCGAGGTTCTATCCGAAGCATTCAGCCAAGCTCCGGCACTCGATCGCGAACTTAGCGGCCATCGCGACGCAGGCTTGACGACTGCGTCCCATGTAACGTCCTTGGCGAACTCGAACGAAACATCATCTACCACCAACGCGGAATCATCGCGAAGACCCGATACATCCTCGCGTCATTCTGATCGATGGACGAAAGCCTATTGGTGGGTCGGTTTGGCTGCCAGCCATCTGTTGATCGCATCCTTGGCATGGTCGTTCGCCAAACCGTCACCGACCCAATCGACGTTCACCAATGAATTCATTGCCCAGCACAGTTCCCAAGCCAAGCCACCACAGCTGGTTTCGATGACCGCATGTGTGTGGAGTTCATCAGGCGACTTAGTCCCCACGATCGGAGAACCGATCAGCTCGGGTGAGATTCTGAAGCTTGTCGAAGGCATTGCGGAATTAAGAATTGGCGAAGACACCGCGGGGGAAGCACTGGTACGAATCGAGGGCCCCGCAAGCGTTTCCATCGGCGTCGACGGTCAAATTGGACTTCTGCAAGGTTCAATGACCGCAAAGACGCTCGGGACTGGCAGCAGAAACGTGACTGTCGATACCGCAATAGGCAGGATTATCGTTGATGGGCAAAGTTCGATCGGATTGGTTTCAAGTGAATCCGAAACGGAAGTGCATCTATTCACTGGACGCGTGTCGGTAGAACCCAATCAAGCGGCATTCAACGCGAGCAAAATTTTCCTGGAAGAAGGGGAAGCGGTGCGTCTATCCCTTACGTCGCGAGAAGGCGCCTCGGTTGTCAAGTTCAATGCTTCGGAGGCGAACTTTGTTTCGGCTCGATCACCCGGTTTTGATCCGCTGAATATCGGGGAACGATACGTTAGCGCCGTGATGGAATCTCAGCCAAGCATCTACTGGCGATTCGAGGAACTCAAAGGCGATTTTCCTCAGTTTGTCAAAAACCAAGGCAGCGCAGCGGGCATGGATGCGACGGTGATGGGCAGCCCGAGTTGGCGTCAATATGGCAATAACCGGGTGGCGGAACTAGGGACGTCGACATCATCGGCATTCCGCACGCTGCAACCTTGGCCGCAAGAACCTCTTGATGAATACACCATCGAAATGTGGGTCAAGCCGCAGCTATTTCACCACGGTGAAGTGCTCTGTTTGCACGATGTCGAGGAACTCGAGGATGGGCGATATCAACATACGATGATGCTTGAAACCACCGCTCAGCACTACTTTACCCATCGCTTGAGCGATTCGCCGGCCAACCGATTTCGTTTTGTTCATCGCCAACTTGGTGCATCGCAACCAATCAGCGCGACCAGCCTGTTTTCCGATGGACAGTACCAAGCTCGGGTATGGCAACACGTTGTCGCCGCGAAAAAAGGGGATCGTCAAATACTGTGGGTCGATGGACAACTCGCAGCGGAACGAAACAACCCGGTGCCGCTGAGCCCAAACGTCCAAATTTTGGTGGGGCAGGTCTACCCGACGTCGGTCTATCGGCGATTCGTCGGACAGATCGACGAGGTTGCGATTTACGACCGATGCGTTCCGCTGGAAGAACTGCGAAACCACATCAAGGCCGCAGGCCGCCCTGTCGCTCCTGAGAATTCGGATTGATAGCGGGTAACCGACGATCATCGAATTTTTTCGAGACACATCTTCTTTCAATTTGTACCTCCGAATGGGCGCAGCTATCAAGCAACGCCCCTTTCCGCTCCTCTATAATAGGGCTTTGCGTTCCTACCAAATTCCAAAGGACTATTGAAGTGAGCGATCCCGTCACCCAAGCGTTGAGACAAGTCGTCGCGGACACGTATGCGTTAATTGGGCAAACCCATGTTTGCCACTGGAACGTACGCGGGCCATCATTCTTTTCGTTGCACACGGCGTTTGAAGAACAGTACAACGAACTGTTTCTTGCCGTCGACGAGATTGCCGAGCGAATTCGAGCCAAGGGTGCATTGGCGCCCGGAGGCTTGTCGAATTTGGCGAAAATGGCAGGGATTGATGAGATCGCCGAAGATGCCTCGGCCAAGGAAATGGTCACGCATCTCGTCAAATCAAACGAGAAATTGCTCGCTGACCTAAAAGTCGCACGCGATAAAGCAGGCGAGGCAGGCGACTCGGAATCCGAAGACATCATGATCGCGCGGATCCAAGTGCACGAAAAAACTGTCTGGATGCTCAAGAGTTACTTGGAATAGCCTCTCGCCCAAATTTGTTACCACCGGGTCTCAGACGTTACTCGGTGCCGCACGAGAGCGACCGGCGCAGGTCGAGTAACTCACTTTCGACGATAGGCGACCAGCGGCGTCTCTAGACGAACGGAATCAACGAGTGCGATTTCCAACCTAAGTGTGGGCATCCTCCTTCGAATTGGGAATCAGGAAGCCAAGGTGATGGGCAGCGTGAAGCCACATAAATTGTCGCCACTCATCCGCCTTTAGATTGTCCAGAAAGGGGTAATCGTCAAACGAACCATCGTACTTCTCGGCTTGGCCGAGAAGCACGATACATTGATCGATGATCGCGTCGTCGTCCGCACCGAGTTGCGTTTTGGGTTTTAAACGTTTGATCGTGGGTCCGCTGGACATCTTTCACGTTCGCAGGATTCGCCTGAAAATCCATTTGAAAGCTGTCGCTCGCAAGATCCACGGCAATCGAAAACCAAATCCATCCATCCCCCCTTTCATCGTGTAAGTCAGATGTTTACAGATTTGGGTCAAGTTCCAATTCTTGGTCCTTGAGTACCCCTCGCGTCGCAGTCGCTCGATCTCCGCTACGACTTCATCGCCGGTGAAAGTCCAACTTGCGTTTCGTTAACGATGTCATAGCATCCCCCGCCACGGTCAATTTAAACGCCAGATCGCGAAGTTCAGCACACTGGCGAAACTGACCCACACCAAGTACGGGACCATCAACCAGCCTGCGATCTTCGACCGCCCAAAGAACGCGATGGTTGTTGCCGCGATGGCCAGCCATAGAATCACGATTTCCACGAACGCCCAGCCTGGTTGGTGAAAGCGAAAGAAGACCCACGACCAAGCGATGTTCAGTGCAAGCTGCACTGCGAACAAGCTTAGCGGAGTCTTGGCAGGTTTCAGCCCAGCGGGCTTCCATACCAACCACGCTGCGACCGCCATCATCACGTACAGCGTCGTCCAGACGGGACCGAAGACGTATGCCGGAGGATTCCACGATGGTTTTTCAATGGTCTTGTACCATCCATCGATTTCAGAAGTCGTCGCAATCGCTCCAACCCCGGCCGCCCCCAGGCAAACACCGATAAAGGCAATTAGCATGATCCACACCGCCCACATGCTTTGGGACGAGTCTCGTTGCTGAGGAATCGACACATCATCCGTCATTGCCAAACCTCCACCTGAATTTCTCGTCGAACATAATGTCCTAAAGTTCCCAAAGCGAAATCGTCCGCCAACTCGCCTCGCCTGAAACGCCGCTTCCAACATCAGTCAGCGAATCGATTGTATCGCAGTGTCCAGTATCGTTGCCAACGGCGATCCCTCGCTGGATTGCAAACTTAGAGATTCGCAGCACCGTCCTTGTTCTAAGCTCCAGCAAATCGTCGATTGTTCATCGGATGCAAACCGATTACGACAAAGCGGATGTCCCGCAAAATGATTCGCCCGCGAATGACGCGAATGTATTTGTTCTGCTGGTCTTATTCGCATTTGTTCACGTGATTTGCGGGCCAATTGGCTTAAAATTCGATGAAGCCTGAATTGTGCGAGTTGCTGCACCGGCAGTTTGCGGTCGCCCCCCGCGTCGGAAAAGTCGCGAAGCGACGGGCAACTGCGATTCGAATCGGATATCATTTTAGCCGATATAACATCCTCTACGGCAATGCAATTATCGCCGGCATGCTGTGAACCAACTGTCTACCGTCCCGAATCCCCCCGTCTTCCTAGATTTGACCGCACCTTGATCAAGCACATTACGATTCCGGCCTTCGTGGCGAGCGTGTTGCTCTACCTTACATTTACCAATGCAGCGGAACCGCTGTCGCGTCCAAGCGACGTCATTCCGATCTCGCCCGATCCATCGTCGGCCCCCACGATTGCGAAGGAAATCGCGTCGGTTCTTGATCCGCTGGTTGAACAATTCGCAAGTAACCGCGATGCCGTCGGGACGGCCGTTGCCGTTTCACGAAACGGCAAACTGATCTACGCTCGAGCGATCGGATATCGCGATTTATCCATCGCAGCTCCGGCGGAACCAACAACGCTGTTCAGTATCGCCAGCGTATCCAAGCCCATTACCGCAATTGCGGTCGTGAAGCTTGTCCAGGACCGGAAGCTTGGGCTTGATGATCGTTTTATTGACGTATTGCAGCTAGATCCGTCTGCAAACGGAAACGACGAGTTTGATGCTCGAATTCGAGCGGTAACCATCCGGCACCTTCTGAACCATACGGGCGGATGGGATCGAAACGCTTCCTATGACCCACTGGGAACAAGCAACCGAGTGCGTGTTTGTGCGCATCGAAACATCGCCCACGACGAGTTGCACCCGAATCACATTGTTCAATACATGCTCACAAAGCCGTTGGACTTTGACCCTGGCACAAAGCATGCCTACTCAAACTTTGGCTACTGCATCTTGGGCAGAGTGATCGAGAAAGTGACAGGAAAAACCTACGAAGATTACGTGACGAACGAGGTGTTGAGGCCGCTGGGCATTCAACAGATGCGACTTCGCGCGGACGAACCGTACGACAACGAGGCTACGGCATACACCCATGCAAAAGAGAATGGAGAGCCGATCCGCGGTAGCTTTGTTGAGTGTGATCATCGAACATGGCCAAACAAGGTTGTCGAGTCGCACGGAGGCTGGCTCGCCTCCGCAGTCGACCTTTCGCGACTACTAGCCGCTTTCGACTCGCCAACACGCATGCGAATCCTATCTCCCAATGCGATCAAGGCGATGTTTTCACCACCCACAGGCTTACCGCTTGTTCGAGACGATGGATCACCGAAACCGAATTTCTATGGATTTGGCTGGGATATCTGGCCCTCGCAAAACGGCTTTACCGCGGCGCATGGTGGTGGCGCGTGCGGTATGGCCGCGTACATCTCACGTAGCTCCAGCGGATTCAACTGGGTCGTGCTTACAAGCACCGACGCTGGCTTCCCAACAAACACGACATCGACTGCATTGATTCGCGACGGTGACCAAGCGCTCGCGAATTTGCGTATCAATTCACGTTTTGATTTGTTTCGCATCCGCTACAAGGCCGAAACCCAATAGATCGAAGCAGTGAGGCAGGAATCATTGGGTAAAATCCCGTTAGCCGCTTGAGCGAGCGCTGTGAAGCATTTTCTCGGAGCTACCTTCGCCAGAAGGTGGTGATTCGTATTTGCGCGACAACCATCCACGCTCTGGCGAGCGTAGCTACGGAACGCAAATGCCGTAATTTGCCGTCTCTAAATTTGTTACAGCGATGCGTTTTAACACGGAGACACGGAGACACGGAGACACGGAGAGTTGTTAGACCGGAATACTTTTGATCCACCCCTGTTTTCCCATCTTTTAACCTCCCATCTTTTAACCCCGCACATCCCCGGCCATCGTCTGCTGCTGCGATCCAGCTAATGGTCTCGAAGTGGACGATTGGGCATCTCACTTAGGGTCCCTGTCGACAACTCAGTGATGCAATTGTCGGTGTCGCTACACCGACGCTCTTACTTGCACCACACCGAACTTAGCGGATCGACTCTTCGGGTAAGCCGGATTGGATGCCTTCGTCAATCGGCATGCTGTCGGGTTTGCCATCGCCACTGGCGGCGATTAATCGATCAAGCTCGGCCCGCAACGT
>NZ_JBFHFD010000110.1:0-17408 GCF_041583735.1 Novipirellula sp. | reverse complement strand
CGACTCGTTTTTGTTATTCCCCAAGGACGAGAACTCAATTTCTTCCTCGACCGGAAAAAACAAATGCGTCCAATTTCGAATCTATCGCTTTTCGTCGGCGTTTGTTGTAGTGCCATTTTCATCAGCGGATCGCACGCCGGACCTCCGAACTTGATGAACATGTTTCGTTCGGGCGCGAATGTGGAAGCCGATGCGGAAGCCGAATACGTGCTTACCGAAGAGGATGGTCCTTGGATGATTTTGGCATCGACGTGTGTCGGCGAGGGATCCAAAGCGCGTGCTCATCGACTCGCCTTTGAAATTCGTCGTGACTTGAAACTGCCCGCCTATATCTATCGCGAGAAGTTTGATTTCACTCACGGCCCCAACACCCCCGCGTCATCCGGACGTCGTGTGCGTTACGCGAACGAGTATCAATACGAAGCGTATGCCGTGTTGGTAGGCGAATACGACCGCGTCGAGAACGAGAGTATTGATCATGACCTGCAGGTATTAAAGACCGCCCGGCTACCGATTTTCGACGATCGCAAAGAAGTAGAGAAAGAGACCAGCACCGCCACGCCTGTCACAACCGTCCGCGCGATGACACGAAAATTGCTCGAGCGAAAGAGCGACAAATCGCTCGGCCCCATGGCCAATGCCTTTGTCACCCGCAACCCGATGCTGCCTGCAGAGTATTTCGATGCACCTGAGATTGATTCGTTTGTTCAGCAACTAAACGAAGACAAAGATTACAACCTGCTTACTTGCAAAGGCAAATACACCGTCGTCGTGGGAACGTTCGAAGGTTTGGGAACGATTGTCGATGGACACAAAGAAAAAGATTTTGTGCCAAGCGGCAAACGACTCGACAAAATGGCTGCTGACGCCGGCAAGATGGTCGCCGAGCTTCGCAAAAATGGTGTCGAAGCCTACCAGTTCCACGACCGAACGCGATCGCTTGTGACCATCGGCAGCTTCCCTGAACTGGGCCGTTCGCTACCGGACGGCAAATTCGAATACGCTCCGGAAATTCGCCGTGTGATGGAAACTTATCGTGCCTTCAACTCTCAGAAAGCTCGCTATGTTCCCGAACGCAATGGCGTTGCGGTGCATCACGCCGCGATGATCCCATTCGATGTCAATCCAGCACCGATCGCCGTCCCACGCACCTCGAAACGTAGTCTCTACAGTGCCGCGTTGGGCCGCTGATCCGTGTAGCGTCCGGACGTCCTGTAGTACCGCTAGTTTGTAGCAGTGCGGCGCAAGCCGCCCGGCGAATTTCGCACGTTTCACTCGCTGCGACCGAGGACTAGATGTACCAGCGTTGCGAGATCGCGTTGTTTTCGTTTTTGGTTTGTCGCATGGGAAACACATGGTGCTTGCCATGAATGGTTTTGCGAGTGGGCCGCAGGTCTTGGCACCCGGCGTTGGTTTCGAGTTCACGTAGCCATCGCGATTTCATTGTCCCCACGCTATCGAACAGATCGTGGCGGAACAGCGACATCACCGAATCCGCGACGCGTTGATTCGCTCGCGGCAGTCCCGATTGATCCGATGTCCGCTGGCGTAACATGTCGTGCATCGCGGTGTTAAACAACCAGCATGCCGTTTCACGTTGTGCCAGGGTTTCGTTTTCGACACTCTCTTCGGCGTACGCGGATGCCCGCGTGGGGTCGACCGCATAAGCAATCGCGGTGTCGCTATAGGGGATCATGCGTCCGAGCAGTGCATCGGTCCAGCGCTCGATGCCTTGTCGCAAACGATTCAGACGTACGGTATTGCGAACCGAGCTGCCGCGTCCAAACAGCATCAAGTGATGGACTCGCGAGGAGACTTCCAGATGTGACCGGAACACGGTATCCGTGACGGGCGAGATATCATCGATCCCTTTCTCGGCGTCCATCGCCTTGCCCAACGCAGCGACAACACGGCAGAGGATCTCGCTGACCAAGATCTCTTCGAGCACCACGCTGTGGCGATTCCACCAGGCTCGAATCGCGACCCCCTCGCCCCCTTGCTCGGCGCGGCGATACCGGCTGATCACTTGGTGCCAAAGTTCGAAGCGGCCGCGTGAGTGCGTCCAGTACTTCGTCACCGCGGTGCTCATTTCGTCGCGGGGTCGAAATGCGATGGTCGAGGCGTTTTGCGAAATGATGGCAGCAAGGTCGGCGAGCAGAACGGCATGCATAAAAATCAATCCCTAGACATCGTGAGTGAGTTGCAATGCCGAAGAATTGCATCCGCCGTGCCGGCCCGGTAACGCGGCATCCCACGCGGATCGCTAACTCGTTAGCCGATCGCAACTTACGTTCAATGCCGCCACACCGCGAGCAGCCGGCGGCCGTGATCGCAGTGGAGTTTCCGCCTCGCGATGTTGCCCAGACGCAACATCGAGGTTCGGTTGGTGCCACGAGGTGATCGATCGGGTTGTCGGAGCGACTTGCCGCATAAAACCAAAAATCTCTCTAGCGTCGAAGTCCCGCCGTTGGCTAACACCGGTTTATCGCGTGCTTAGCATCTCTTCTCTCTTCCACTCGGAACTTTGCCATGCTGAAATCCTTCCTGAAACTGCTCTCTCGCACTCCACAGAAACCGGTCCCCGTCGACCCTCAATCGCCTGAAAACGTGCCGCTGTTTGCCTACCTCCAGCAACCGCCGCCGTATTCAAGTCGCACTCAGACATCCAAACCCGCGATGGTCGCCGCACACCCGGTCCCCAAAGCAAGTCACCGCGAACGACTGCTCAGCATGCGGATCGAGCACACCCAGATTTGTTCGGAGAGTCGTGCGAATCAGTTTGCGGAATTCGGGATCGATACCGCTGGTGATCTGATATCGGCCAACCTGCGGACGCTGGCCGAGAAGTACCCCTCACCCCGCAAGGCGGTCCGCGTGCTGAAACGCTACCGTCAAGCGATTCGATTAGCGGCCCGGGTGCCCGGCATGATGCCCCGTGACGCATTACTGTTGATCAGCATCCATCGCCGCAGCGTCCGCGGATTAGCGATGGAAACGCCGATGTCGCTGTACCGCGATTTGCAGCGTTATGCGGAAAGCACCCCCGGCCGCAAACTGCTGCGGGGGCGTCGTCTCCCCAGCGTCAAGCGAATTCGCCGCTGGATCACCGCTTCGGCGAGCGAATTAAGCGTTACGGGCAATATCTACGCCGACGCCGCTTAACTAATCGGCTCGAGAGTGACTATACTGCCACCATTCCGCCGTCTGAAACGTCCGACGGCTATCGCACGTTCGTGGCAAGTTGCATGTCTGTCGCTCTGTTTATCCCCTGCTATCTCGACCAATTTTATCCCGATGTCGCCATCGCTACGCTCGAGCTGCTCGAGCGACTCGGAGTGGATGTTGTCTACCCCGATGGCCAAACCTGTTGCGGGCAACCGATGGCCAACACCGGTTGCACCGCCGATTGTGCTCCGGTAGCCCGGCGGTTTGTCGATTTATTCTGTGATTACGATTCGATCGTCTGCCCGTCGGGATCGTGCACCGCGATGGTGCGTCATCACTACGACGAGTACTTTGCCGACGACGATCCTAAATTCAATCACGTCAAAAGCCGGACGTTTGAGTTGTGCGAATTCCTGCACGACGAACTGCAGATCAAAGAGCTCGACGTGCAATTTCCGCACAAGGTCTCGATCCATCAAAGTTGCCATGGGCTTCGAGAACTGCGGCTCGGCGCGTGCAGTGAAAACATGACGCCTCGCGAAGACAAAGTCCGCAACGTGTTGAACCTTGTCCATGGGATCCAGTGGTGCACGCCGACACGGGTCGACGAGTGTTGTGGTTTTGGCGGAACATTTGCAGTGAACGAATCCGACGTCTCTGCATCGATGGGGCGTGATCGTATCGCCGACCATGTTGCGTCGGGCAGCAGCATCTTGGCATCGGCTGATATGAGTTGTTTGATGCATCTGCAAGGCATTATTCGTCGCGAATCGACTCCGATCGAAGTCATGCATGTCGCTCAGATCCTAGCAGGCCGCAATCCCAAACGAGTTGGCAACGCGTAACGAAATCTCGCATTAGAACTATGAAAACCCTTCCCATTGTCGATCATCCGACCAAGGCACGTCCGTTTGTCGCCGACACCGAACGCACCCATTGGCACGACCAAGCATTGTGGTTCGTCCGCAGCAAGCGTGATAAGCAAGCCGCATCGGTCCCCGAATGGGAATACCTCCGTTCGCTTGCCTCGCAAATCAAAACTGAAACCATCGCCAATCTCGGCGATTATTTGACCGAGTTCGAACGCAATGCCACCGCACTGGGCGCGACGGTGCACTGGGCCGCCGATGCCGACGAGCACAACGCAATCGTGCTCAAAATCCTGCGTGATCACGAGACGTTACGGATTGTCAAAAGCAAATCGATGCTCACCGAGGAATGTGGTCTGAACCACTTTCTCGAAGACAACGGCATCGAAGTGGTCGACACCGACTTGGGGGAACGGATCGTTCAGCTCCGAAACGAGACGCCAAGTCACATCGTTTTGCCTGCGATCCATATCCGCAAAGAAGAAGTCGGTGACACGTTTCACGAACATCTTGGGACGGACGAGGGAGCATCGGATCCGCAGTACCTGACCGAAGCCGCTCGGCAACACCTGCGTGACAAATTTTTGGCCGGCGAAGTCGGAATCACCGGAGTCAATTTTGCGATCGCGGAAACAGGCGGCTTTGTCGTTTGCACCAACGAAGGCAATGCAGATCTCGGCGTTTCGCTACCTCGCGTGCACATCGCGTGTATGGGGATCGAGAAACTCGTCCCACGTTTCCAAGACCTCTCTGTCTTCATCCGCTTGTTGGCACGCAGTGCGACGGGGCAACCGATCACCACGTACACCTCGCATTTCCACGGACCTCGCGACCCCAACAGTGAACTGCACATTGTGCTGGTCGACAATGGTCGCAGCCGGCTGCGGAACAGCAACGAGTTTCGCGAAGCCTTGCATTGCATTCGCTGCGGAGCTTGTATGAATACGTGCCCGGTTTACCGACGCAGCGGCGGACACAGTTACAGCGCCACCGTGCCAGGACCGATCGGATCGGTGCTGTCGCCGACGCGTGATTCATCCCGTTACAAAAGTTTGCCGTATGCATGCAGTTTGTGCGGTTCGTGCAGCGACGTTTGCCCTGTAAAAATTCCGCTGCATCATCAATTGTTGGCGTGGCGCAAGGAATTGGTTGGCGAAAACTTGTTGCCTTATTCCAAGCGGCTCAGCATGAAAGCGGCTTCGATCCTGTTCCGCAGCCCACGCTTGTTTTCGATGGCCGGTTGGGTGGGACGTAAATCGCTCAAAATCTTGCCGCACTGGGCCACCCACAATCGACTCAATACTTGGACCGTAGCTCGCGAATTGCCCGAACCTCCGCGCGAGAGCTTCCGTCATTGGTATGCAGAAAACCGGAAACGTTAACGATGTTAAAAAAGACCAAAGCCACTACCACCAGCCGCCAAGCGGTACTCGATCGATTGACGGGCAAACAGGTCACCGGGCCCGGATTGCCGACGGTTGCCATGGACCAGACGGTGCATTTTGAAGACCCTGTGGCAAAATTCATCGAGGTTTTGTCGACCGTCGGTGGCCAAGCACACGTGATCGATGACACGCAGCAAATCGGCGCAATCCTAAGCGAAATTCCGGTCTACGCCGATGCAAAACGGGTCGTTTCGTTAGTGCCTGAGGCGATTCCGGGAAGTCTGGATGTCGCCTCGATCGATGATCCGCATGCCTTGGCGTCGGTGGATTGGACGATCGCGAAGGGTGAATTTGCGGTTGCCGAAAATGGTGCGATTTGGGTCGAAGGGGCAACGATGCCGCACCGTGTGTTGCTATTCATCGCCCAGTACTTAGCCATCGTGGTGTCTCGCAGCGATATGGTTCATAACTTGCACGAAGGATACGCACGAATCGGGACTCCAAAATCGCCGTTTGGTGTGTTTGTCTCGGGCCCCAGCAAAACAGCCGACATCGAACAGTCGCTGGTGTTGGGTGCCCACGGTTGTCGCGCACTGCAGGTGTTTTTGACACCGTAGCTAATCCGCAGCAACGGACTGCAACGCATTTTTGAGGGTATACGAAAAGGGGCCTGACCCTCTCGGGCGAGGCAAAGAACTGAACAAAAACGACTCGCTTCCAAAGGGTCAGCCCCCTTTTCGGATGCCCTCTTTGAACGAACACAGCAAACACCCTTCGGAACACTCTTTCCGCTTTATCTTTGCGGAACTGCTTGCCATCGCCGTGCCGTTGATGGTTAGTGCTGGCACCTTTTCGCTAGTATTGTTCGTGGACCGCACATTGTTGCTGTGGTACGACGGTGCGTCGATGAGTGCATCGATGGCAGGTGGCAATTTCTTTTGGGTCAGCATTTGTTTGCCGATCGGGATCGCATCGATGACCGGTGCGATTATCAGCCAATACGTCGGATCGGGCGAAGAAAGCAAGATCGGTCGTTTTCTTTGGCAATCGGTTTGGTTGACGTTGTTTTCGACTCCGTTCTTTGCCTGGGTTGCCTACGCCGCCCCCGATCTGTTCCGTTTGACCGAGCAGCCGAGTGAGCTGATTGCAGCGGAGACCACTTATTTGCGTTGGTTGCTGGTTGGCGGCGTTGGCGCAGTATTGGAAAATGCGCTGAGCGGATTTTTCAGCGGTACCGAGCGCACCCGCGTGATCATGTGGGTCAGCCTGCTATCGGGGCTGCTGAATGTCATCTTGGACCTGTTGTTGATTTTTGGGGCCGGGCCGATTCCGGAACTGGGGATCGCCGGAGCCGCGATCGCCAGCTCGTTGGCATTTTGGTTCAAAGCGATTTGTTTTGGGCTGCTGATTTTCTACTACGATCGAGACAATCGATATCAAGTCCGCAGCAGTATTGGTTTCAGCGGATCGCTGTTGACCAAACTGCTCTTTTTTGGCTTTCCCACGGGGTTAATGTATGTCACCGAAGCGGGTGGGTTCACGGCGATCGTATTGCGGATCGGTCGACTCGGCGACATCCCTCTGCGCGCGACCACGATGGCGATCAATTTCAATATGGTCGCCTTTATCCCTTTAGTAGGCGTGTCGATCGCCGCGTCGGTGTTGGTCGGTCGTCACTTGATTGAAAGCGGACCGGGGCGTGCGGCCAAAAGCGTTTTGGCGGCGTTATTGGTTGGCTGGGGCTATTCGTTGCTGTGGTGCATCGCCTACCTCATTTTCCCCGGCGTGATGATGCAGTTGTACGAGTTCAACACGCCCACGGCCGATTCGGCACTGGCAATTTCGCTCGCCAAAGGTCTACTAAAATTTGTTGCGTTTTACGTCGTGATGGATGCGACACAGCTGATCTTAGCGGGCGCATTGCGAGGTGCTGGTGACACCTGGTTCGTGCTCGGCACCGGTTTGATGTCGTCGGTGTTGGCGTTTGCGATTGGTGTTGGCAACGAACCAAGCAAAGGCCAACTGCATTGGTGGTGGTGGATGATCACCATGTGGGTATGGTTGTTGGCCGTTTGCATGACCGCGCGATTCATCCAAGGCAAATGGAAGAAAATGCGAATGGTGTAAACGTCGAACTTAGATTTCGATCTGTTCGCGAACAAATCCAGGATCGGGATTGCCTTTGCCCTTGCGATCGCACTTGAAGTATTCGGCGACGTACCGCACCGGTTGTCGTTTTTCGGGGACTTTAAATCGGTCACCTTTTTGCAGGACAGGGCGGTATTCGTCCATGCGACCAAATTGGCGAGTGCCTGCTGCTTGGCAGGGGAACCAGAAACCGTTGCCCTCGCCATCTTCGAGATAGAATTCGGGATAACAGTGGCCTGGGATCCAAACCATCCGCGCGGGCACTTTGGCGTTGCGGCACAATGCCACCACAAGACTGGTCATTTCTTCGCAATCCCCCTTGCCATCGCGAAGGGCGACCGAGGCATTTTTCAGCGGTCCTTCGACATATTCGACTTTTTCTCGGACAAAGTCATAGATCTGCTCGACGCGCTGCCAATCGTTCTCGGCTTCCTTCGCGGCTAACTCGCGCGACGCGGATCGAATGATGGAATTGCTGGCGTCAATGTTCGGGCTGTTGCCAAGATAGTTTCGAAGTTCACGTGCGGGTCGCTGTGGAATGACCAAATCATCGGTTTGCGTCGGAGGCAGTATCCGCGAGCGTTCGATGTTGAACACAAATGTCATTTCCACCCTGGCCCCAGCCGGGACTTGCGGAATCTGGAGCGCGACTTGTTTCGCACTGCTGGCCAGATCACGAACCTCCCAAGCTCGCACGATCGGGTCGATCACTTTGCCGACCAGCGTGACCTTTTGTTCGGGCCATTCGGTGGGGACCGGGAACGTGGCAATCACGTTGGTACACATCACTGGGGTGGTTAAGACCATTCCGATCCGCCACTGTTGAGTTTGCGGGGAATCGAAAATCAACCGCGATGGGACCGCCGCCGGTTCGTCGGACGAATCGGCATCGTTTGTCTCTACCGGATCCTCTGCGAACGCGCGTGGTGAAAAGGCGAGTCCTCCCACGCTGCAAGCCGCGACTCCCTGCAGCGTTTGTCTCAACAGACTTCGACGACTCAATGGCAGGACGTTTGGGTGGGAAAGTTTGTGATTCATATCTAATAAAAACGCTGAAAAGGGATAACCGAAACGATCGCAGAAGCACCTGGTTTTGACACCGGCACCTCTGCGATCGTCGCTCACTTTTTACTAATTATAGTCCGCTGGACGGACTCTTTCTAATTGTCATGACGATTCCGCCGTCGTGCGGGGCCCTAGTTAGCGGGCACGGCACCGGGTGGCAGGGGATCGCGGCTAATGATCCGGTCGCCTCGTGCATCGAAATCATCCGAGATGATGTTCGAAGGGTTCCCGTAGATCGTGCCATTGTCGTAGACGGAACTACCGACGATTTCCCCTTGCAGGTAGGGGTCATTCACCACATTCCCGTACTGATCTCGCGAAGATTGGTAACCGTAACTGCCGACATCACTGCCATAGCCACTGCTCACCGAATTGCAGTTGGGACATTTTGCGGCAACTTCCGAACCACATCCAAGCTCAGGACCGGCATAGGTGTTGCATTCGCACCCTGCGTTGGGCGCAGCAGCCAATGGCACTTGCGGCTGAGCAGCCACCGGTGCGTAGGGTGCCGGAGCACAGGGTGCAGCTTGAGACAGCAGCCCTGGACGAGCCGGCAGAATGGACTGGGTCGTGTTACACAAACCACATCGAGCCCCACGACCAAACCAAAATTGTCTTAGTGTTCCGCATCCAGAACTGACAAGTAACAGCATCACAGATGCGACAACCGACACAAAGCGAGTATTCATTTCTTTTTCCTTCACATGCATAGCGAGCGTATTCGGAGTTCTCGATAGGAGAACCAGTTAAAAGTAGGACGCTATTTGTGATGTGCAAACGCAACATCGTTATTTTTCGGCAACAATTTGTTGCACCAAGTCAACACACCACGCTCACTCGCCCCAAAATCAATTCAAACCGAGATGCAAAACACAGCCCGATACTTTTGTTCTTGTTTGACCCTCGCTTTTTTACTGGCATCCCCTTGCTCGTATTCTGCGGACGCGGTTGTCGTGGATGCCGTCGATTCCGCTTTGGTCGATTCGTCGTTGCGGATCGGTGGTTCAGTTCTTAGTGATACAGTTCTCAGTGAAACAACACTTCCCGCGGGTGCGGCCGATGCGTGCACGATCGAAGGATTGCCGGATCAGGATCGCATTTGGTTGATCAGTACGCGCCGGATGACGAGCCATGTTTGCTGCGCCGATTTTGAACAACCTCAGTTCTCGGTGTCTCGGCTATCCGCCAATGGATGCCAAACCCCCTCGTCGATGGACGAGTATCTTGGCGAACGCTTGCCCGGCCGTCCCACCGTGGTCTATGTCCACGGATACCGATTCACGTCGAGCGAAGCGATTCGGCGAGGATTGCGAGTCCATCGCGAAATCGCTTGCCGCCGATCGTCAGGGCCAATCGATTGGGTGATCTGGAGTTGGCCCAGTGCAAAAGAAAAATTCATCAGTCATGATATTCGCGAGAAAGCGAAGTTCACCGACACGCAGGGGCTGTATTTGGCGTGGTTACTGAAAAAGCATCTTGGCTGCGGGGTGCCGTCGACGTTGATCGGTTACAGCTTTGGGGGCCGTGTCGTGACCGGTTCACTGCATGCGTTGGCTGGCGGTTCACTCGGCGGACGCTCGCTGCCATGTGAACCGATCGTCAACGCTCGCATCGACGTCGGACTGGTTGCTCCGGCAATTGAAAAAGATTGGTTGGCCCCGCAGGACTATCACTCCTTGGCGACAAGCAATATCGATCAGCTGTTGTTGCTGTATAATCAAAAAGATTCGGTGCTGAAGCGATATTGGTTGATCGATATGGTGCGAGGCACGATGGCGATCGGTTTTGGACGTCTGCAGTCATTTGCCCCGCGGTTGGACGGCAGCCGAATCTGGTTGCGAGCTCGCGAGTGTTCGACATGGATCGGACACACCCACGACGAACTGGACTACTATGAATGTCCTTGCAGTGCGGGATCCGAAATGGCTCAGCTCGTCGACGATGCTTTGTTCGTTCACTGATGTGCTTTGGTTTTGCATTAGCCGACGGCGAGAGAGATGTAGCCGGTTCGAATTTCCCATCTCGTGAGCCGACGGCGCTAGCCGAGGGCCTGTGCTGACTTGCGAAAAGTTGGATGTCGAGATTGGACGTTGGGCAGTGTTGTTTTCATCCGGTGAATTAATTAGTTACCTTTCCCATAAAAAGAGACTGCTGAAAATCGTTTGGCGTTGCGTCATCGTCCTGTCACCTCTCCCAAACGCAGTTTGGGAGAGGTAACACAAAACTTGTCTAAGCGTCGATCAATACAATCCCAACAATTTTCAGCCCGCGGCTAGCGGCTTCGGCAGCCAGGAATAGATCGCGTGCATTCACAACTTGGTGATGGGTGACTTCAGCTAAAAACACGACCGAGCATTCCCCCCGCATGAACGAGTGCATCGCCTATTTCTGCGGCAATTGGATTCCCGCACACTCACTCAATCTTTCGATCGATGACGTGGGCTTTCGCCAAGGCGTCACGGCGGTCGATCGGATGCGAACCTACGGTGGCCGCGTCTTTATGCTGCCTCGGCATTTGGCTCGGTTTGATGCCACTACAAAATTCCTCGGTATCGATTCGCTGCCCGACCCAGCGGCGATGGTCGATTTGATCAACGAACTGTTAACACGAAACAGGGATTGGATCGCGCAGCACCACGACGTTGGAATCACGATGTTCGCGACGCCTGGTGTGGTGGGATCGCCGGCGCCGACGTTGGCGCTGCATCTGAACCGGCTGAACCATTCGCTGAACCAACAACGGCTAACCCAAGGCCAATCGTTGGTGATCACCGACGTCGTCCAGCCACCGGCCGCATCGTGGCCGCGGTCGATCAAAGTTCGAAATCGTCTGCACTATTATCGAGCCGACATGTGGGCTCGATCCGCCATGCGGGACGCCTTATCGAACGCTGCGAGTTCCGATGTCATTGGGGTCTTGATCGACGACGACGGCAGTGTGACCGAGACGAGCATATCCAACGTGGCGATCGTGGAAGGGCAAACGATCGTCTCGCCCGAAGCGGACCAGGTGCTCGGTGGCATCACCCAGCAAGTGGTCGAGGAATTGGCCGCGTCGGAATCGTTGACGTGGAATAAAGAACGTCTGTCGCCCGCACGTTTCGCGGGCGCGGACGAGATTCTTTGCATGGGAACCGATGGCGGACTGTGGTTTGCCAATTCGGTAACCGTGGCCGGAAAAAAAATCGAGGCAAAAATGACTCGTAATCCTGCGAAAATCTACCCTCTTCTGCTTGCCGGATTCGCAAAACGGACAAGCGAACTCGGCTCGTTTGATGTATCTTAACGGACCAGGCTTAAAGGACCGCCGATTCCCCTTGCAGCTCCCCAGCGGCAGTGGACTTCGCGATCACCGCTGCGAAGCGTGCTGTGGCCGCCATTTCTCGACCGAATTCCTCCGTCTTCTTCCTCACATCCATGAACACGCTATCGATGACATCGTTTCTAAAATTTGGATTTCCAAGATTTAGCCTGTTTGCCGCGATCGCATTGTTACTGATCGTCGGATGCGGCCGAAGCGACACCCAATCTGATACCACCACGTCGGGAGCGGGTGACGGCCAAAAACTGCGAATTGCGGTAATTCCCAAAGGGACCAGCCACAAGTTTTGGAAGTCGGTTCATCTCGGAGCCAAGCGAGCAGCCGACGAAATCGGCAATGTCGAGATCATTTGGCGTGGCCCCGTGGTGGAAAGCGACACGGGCAGTCAGATCGAAGTCGTCAAAAACATGATCACGATGCAGGTCGACGGGATCGCGTTGGCTCCGAATCAGAAGGGAGGCCTCGTCGATGCCGTCGAAGAAGCGATTGGCGAGGGCATCCCGGTCGTGATTTTCGACAGTGGCTTGGACAAAGGCCCCGAGATCGTCAGCTACGTGGCGACCGACAATTTTAAAGGAGGCGAATTGGCGGCTGATCAAATGGCCAAGGCAATCGGTGAAAAAGGAAACGTCATCCTGCTGCGTTATCTAGCGGGCAGCGAAAGTACCGAGCGACGCGAAGCAGGATTTCTCGAGGGGATCAAAAAGTACCCGTACATCAAAGTCGTCTCCTCCGACGAATTTGCGGGCGACAATGCGACCGGATCCAAAGAGAAGGTCGACCAATTGCTGCAGATCTACGGCAAAGATTTGAGCGCGATATTTGCGGTTTGTGAACCGAATGCAAACGGAGCACTTGAATCGCTTCGAAACGCCGGATTGACCGACAAAGTCAAACTGATTGCGTTTGATCCCAGTGATGCATTGATCGAAGCGATGCGTGACGGATCCTGTGGCGGCATCGTGCTGCAAAATCCTATCGAGATGGGTTATCAATCTGTCATGTCGCTGGTCAAGAATATGCGAGGCGAAGAGGTTCCGGCTTTTCAATCGACGGGCGAATACGTGGCGACGCCGCTGAACATGGACGAACCCAAAATCAAAAAACTCTTGAATCCTGAAATGGTTCAGTAGATGACCGCGCCGCTGCTTGAAATCCAAGGAATTAGTAAACGCTTTGGGCCCACGATCGCGCTGAACGATGTTTCGTTGTCGGTGCACGGCGGTGAAGTGTTGGCGTTGATCGGCGAAAACGGGGCGGGCAAAAGCACGCTGCTAAAAACGCTCAGCGGTGCTCATCGGGCCGACGCTGGATCGATGTCGATCGATGGTAAACCGTATTGCCCGAGTGGGCCGCACGACGCACGCACGCGCGGCGTTGCGATGATCTATCAAGAACTGAATCTCGCGCCGGACCTGAGTGTCGAAGACAATATCTTGCTGGGACACCAAGGTACCGGTGGCGGTTTGTTGTTGCGGTCATCACAGCGCGAGAAGGTCACCAAAATCCTCGAAACAGTCGGGTTGGCCGGCTTGGATCCAAAAGCGATCGTCGGCGATCAATCGGTCGCGACGCAACAATTGCTCGAGATCGCACGAGCCTTGGCGAGTGACGCGAGAATCATCCTGTTCGACGAACCGACCAGTTCGCTGCCGCAAAAAGACGTCGCTCGGTTGTTCGAGATCATTAACACGCTGAAGCGATCCGGTTATGGAATCGTTTACATCAGCCACTTTTTGGAAGAGGTTCGCGAGGTCGCCGATCGCTACTCGGTGCTGCGTGACGGAAACAACGTCGGCTCGGGGATGATCGCCGACATCAGCGACGATCAAATCATCTCGCTAATGGTCGGCCGCGACGTCGAGGACCTCTATCCGGTCGTTCCTCACACGATCGGCGAAGCTTGGGTCGACATCCACGCATTGACGGGATCGCCGTATCCCAAACAGGTGAACTTGTCGCTCCGCCGCGGCGAGATTTTTGGCGTTGCTGGCTTGGTCGGCTCCGGTCGTACCGAACTGCTACGTAGCATTTTCGGGCTCGACGTCATCGATGCCGGATCGGTCTGTGTTGCAGGACAAAAAATCAAAGACACTATCCTGGCTCGCATGAAAGCCGGTTTCGGGATGCTTTCAGAGGATCGGAAACGAGAAGGGCTGGCCCAAGAACTCTCTATCATCGAAAACACGACACTCGGTTCGCTCACGCCGTACACGACGTTTGGCTTCTTGAATTTGCGTCGGCGGTCGGCGGTTGCGACGGAACTGATGAAACGCGTGGAGGTGAAGGCCGTTTCGGGGCACCAACAGGTCTCGGACCTTTCCGGCGGCAATCAGCAAAAGGTTGCAATCGCACGAATCCTGCACCAAAAGGCAGATATCCTGTTGCTTGACGAACCGACCAAAGGGATCGACGTCGGAACCAAGGCCGAGATTTATCGAATGATGGGTGAATTAGCGGCGGCAGGAAAAACGGTCGTCTTTGTCAGTTCGTATCTCCCCGAATTATTGTCCGTCTGTGACCGCATCGGAGTGATGTCACGCGGTGAACTTCGCGAAACCCGCGACGCCAAGGATTGGACCGAAGACGAAATCATGACCGCTGCAATCAGCAGCGACGAATCACTCGAAACGACAACGGTATAACAAACACTACCGCTCGCCTCCCCTACCATCGTCTAATCATTTTCTGCAAATGCTAAAAAAGCTATTCCGCTCACAACTCGGGCCACTCTTCGCACTGTTGGTCATCGTCCTCTTTTTCTCGGTGGCAGATTACGTATTCAGCGAAGGCTATTTTTTCTCGGCTCGCAACTTTCGCGTGATCATGAGCTCGGCGTCGCTGATCGCGGTGCCGGCGTTTGGAATGACAATCATCATCATCGCTGGCGGTATTGACCTGTCCGCTGGCACAGCATTGACGCTAAGCGGCACGGTGTTGGCGCTGATCTTAAAACATTCGACGGTCGCCGCAGGCGATCCGGGGTTTGCTTGGACGATGTGCCTTGCGCTGACCGCGACGATCTTCACCGGCGGCCTGTGTGGGTTTCTGAACGGCGGTTTGATCAGCGCGACCAAAGTCGTCCCCTTTATCGTGACGCTGGGCACGATGACGATCTTTTTGGGTGTGGGCCAAATCATCGCCAGCGAATCGACGGTCTACGCCGCCAAAGAAAACATTCCGGTTTGGCTGCGGTATCTGTGTTACACCGGATCCAACAGCGAGAACTATTTGATCTCGGGATTGCCGATTTCGACCAGCGTGATCATTGCCGCAGTGCTGGCGATCTTGGTCGATTTGTTGATGCGGTTTACCGTGTTTGGTCGTAACGTGTTTGCGATCGGGTCGAGCGAATCGACGGCTCGATTGTGTGGGATCAACGTGCCATGGACCGTCGTCGCGGTCTACACGCTTTCCGGTTTCTTTGTTGCCATCGGCGGGCTGCTCTATTTTGCAGACGTCAAAAACGGCAACCCCAGCGACGGCAGTGGCAAAGAACTCGAAATCATCGCCGCCGTCGTGCTCGGAGGCGGCAGTCTCAGCGGCGGCCGAGGATCGATCTTTGGAACGCTGGTCGGTGCGTTGATCATCACGGTGATCCGCAGCGGATGTTCGCAATTGTCGATCCCCAATACGTACACTCACATCATCATCGGCGGCATCATTATCGTGGCAGTGATCGTCGACCAACTGCGTCACGGATCCCCCGAGTGGTTCTTTCGCATGTTGCCGAAATCGGATGATCGGTAAAATGATCGGTAAAATAGAGAAAGCGTCGTCAGGCGAATGAGTTTTGCGCGCCCCGAGGGGGTTGAGAGTGTGCCGTAGCTGTTGCGCGGTAGGACGCGAGGCCGCTCGGTGGCAAAATGTATTAACGATTGAATCGTGCGAAATGTCACGCGTGGGACGATTAAAAACTTGAGATGTAAGTATCGCGTACACGCGAAAATTTACTGCCACCTCTCCCCCAACTTCGTTGGGGAAGAGGTCGAACGGAGCCTTCAGCGACGTTCGGGTGAGGGGGCCGACCGAGCAATTTGCGGTCAGCGTTACCGCCGCGTGCACCTGATCGACTCGCAGTTAGCGCGGTCGCCCCCTCACCCGACTGCGTCGGGGGAGAGGCGACTGAGAAAAAAGCTACAAGTAAGATCACACTCAAAATTCAATGACAACTTCTAAGATTTTGCAGTCCAACTCGCAACGCAAACGCTAAACCCTGCGATCCACTTAAAAGGCCATTCCTACTCCGTGAATCGAACCTACAAACGCATCGCTGGACTGCTGTTCTGGATCATCATGTCGGTGGTGACGGTGGTTGCGATCGCGCGGGTCGACTCGCCAACGAAGACACGCTCTGGCGATTCCAATCGCACCCCGCTTGTCCGTTTCCTCACCTCGCGTCCTACCGAGATCAGCGGGATCGATCCGTCTGGCCGATTGCGAAAGTACGATCCCGTCTTCCGGTTGGATGCGGCAGGCGACTATCGGCAAGTTGGCCACGTGGTCGATCACACCTCCGACCGCACGATTCCCACTGCGGAACCGCCTACCGTTACGATTGCCTGGTACGATTCCCGATTTGCTGCTGACGAAGTTCAATTGGTCCAATATTACAACCATGGACGACTCGAGGACGTTGCCAAACTGATGCTTCCCGAGCAGAAACGAGAACGCATTCGCCTGCAGCTCGCCGACGCGATCCGTATTTATGGAGACGAGTTTTCGCAAGCCTTCAAACCTTTGGTCCAACAGTCGATCCAACAATCGTTGCCGGTGATCGAGTCGGAACTGCAACGCTCGATTAAACGTCATCGCGGTGACATCGACGCATTGGCAAAACGCTGGAACGATGATGTCGTCCGCAAACGATTGATCCCGTTGGCGCGGCAAGAGATCATGCCGATCGTCAAAAAGCACGGCAGCCCGACGGCCGAAAAGATTGGCCAGGAGGTGTGGGAACGCGCCTCGCTGTGGCGATTTGGTTGGCGTGCTGTCTATGATCGCACTCCGCTACCCGAACAAAATTTATTGAACGAAGAATGGCAACGCTTCGTGCAAAAGGACGTCGGTCCGGTGCTCGAGAGAAACATGGACGAGATTGTCGCGGCGGTGCAAAAAATCCTGGTTGAAACCGCGGCCAATCCGGTCGTCCGAGGCGAATTGGCGGATGTTGCCAGCGACATTGCCCAAGATCCCGAAGCACAAGAACTCGTCAAAGTCATCCTGAAAGAAACCTTGGTCGACAACCAACGCTTGCACCAAGTTTGGTCCAACGTTTGGCAGAGCGACGAAGCACGTCGCGCGATCGATTTAGCGTCTCGGCGAATGGAACCTGTGCTTCGACAAATTGGCGACGAACTGTTTGGCACGCAAGACGAGGGGATTGATCCCGAGTTTGCCCTGGTGCTGCGGAATCAGATTTTTGGCAAAGATCGCCGCTGGATCATCGCGTCG
>NZ_JBFHFD010000109.1:0-17450 GCF_041583735.1 Novipirellula sp. | reverse complement strand
TTGGAACGGGGGGAATGGTTGGCTCTGATGACCGCAGTAGAGACAGTGTAGTTGCCCGATCTTTAATTTTTCTACCCCTTCCCATCTTCCTGCCCAACCTCTGGTTGCAATGAGCGAACCAGTCATCGTGCGGCGTGTCCGATGCGATTGCGAGATGGGCTGTCCAGCATCCCGCCCTAGAAATTTTTCTGTCGCACCAATGTTTCTGTCGTTACATACGGTGTGAGTGTGCGATCGGATTCTTAGTTTTCACGCCTGCATCACGTCGCCGACCACTCGCGAAAAAACGGACAAGTCGATCATGCGGAGCGTTACGGCGAAAATCCAGGGGGGGATTGAATGCGAGGAACGTCGCTTGGGGCATCCGACTTCGCAGACTTCTTCCGTGCGTCTTCGACCGCGTCGGTGACGGACGCGTGGCGTTCACGCGCCGTAGGAAACAGCGGATATAGAACAGAATGATTGACGCGGAAGAAAGATTGGAGAACGGAAAAGCGAGTCCGGCTACGCTTCTGCGTTCATCTTTTTGCCAACCATTTTTTTGCCGGCGTTTGATCCTTGGCCGTGGTCTCGTTCGATTGGTCTCGCGGTCTTGGATTGGACCGTACGATATTTATTCGTGTTGATTAGCATGATTCGCGGGCAACCATTCAAGAGCGGTATTCGCTGCGAATCAGGTGGATGTCGCCGGGGTCGAAGTACGGCCAGGCAGCCTTGATCGCGATTCGAGCGTGCGAAGTGATGCCAAGCAAAGCAATATCGGCTGAGAGCCGAATGCACCCGTGACACTCTGGATCAATCAAGTAGACGGCTCGGAGTCAATCCGCTGATCCACTGGACTGTCAGCCACTGGTTTAGCATCAAAGAGGGTGACACCATTCGGGACATCGGTGGCAATCCGCGAACACAAAGCGTATCCTGACCTCCGAGCGACACCGTGCTACTGGAACTTAGCCCGGCACGCTACGGTTGCCAGTGGAAACTGCGGTGGCTGGGAACGCTGGCGACGGCCGTTCTGTTACAAAATGCTACGTTTTCACCTTACTTAGGATACCAATGACCGCGGATGAATTCGTTGAGTCGCTCGCTGCACTCTGCCCGACGGATGCGGAATTGCAATCGCACGGCTTGGATGAGAGCGACATCCAAGACATCAAGTCGACCTTCACGTGTGTCCCAAGGCGAGTCCCCTCTGAAGATGTTCGCGCCACCAATCCGATTTTTGACCTGCTCAATCGCTATGATTGCACTTCAGTGCAACTGCCAAACTTTCGCTTCGCAGAACGCCCGCAGCACACCGAGAATGGAGTGTTGATCGGTTGGTCGGAGGCTGACCTGGTTTTGTTAGGCAACGGTTCAATTGCATGTCACGATCACGCCGCGCTGAACTATATAATCACGGCGTGTGCACAAGACTCCAGTCGGTTTCTGGCGGCATTGATACACTTTGCAGCCCATTACAGGAGTTCGGTATGGCGCGAACGGCGAGGAGAACTCGGTCATGAATGTGCTTCCATCGCAGGTGCCCCATCAAGTTGGAAGTTCTATGTTTGAATCATTTATCAAATGATAGGCAGAACTACTTGATGCGCCGGCGTCGTACTTGCATTTTTCACCAATGGAAACTCAACTCTCTCGCCCCGTAACATCCCACCTACGAGTAAGAAAACGACGTTGGAAGTCTTTTTCTATTCCAATAATAGATCATTCAAAGCCACGCCCCGATAGTTCGAGAACTGGATTATGGGGCGACAACAGGAGAGCAGATGTTTGTAAGAGGTGTCCCATCGAAAGATAGATTCAATGCATGCCGGTTGGTGCTGCCTAAACGGGTCTTACTGAGCGAGAATTCTTTCGATACCATCGCCAACGAGACTCACGCTGTTAATCGGTTGAAAGAACGAGGCCATGAGCTACCGTTGCGTGTCTTTTTTCGACCGAATCACTCTATGATTGGGTTTGGCGAAGGCAATCATTACACTGGATTCAGTTTGACCAGAGAGCAGTTGGCATCAGACCAGCACCGGCCAGACATCAAGTCATTATTCCAGCTGGACGGACTGTCTGTAGCCTTGGAGGCCCGGGTTGGGGTAGTTGACGTTAAGCTACGTAAAGACTGGCGAGATTTTGTTGCATGCACGTTTTGGGCGGCAACTGGAAATTTCGAGTCTCGTTGCGAACAGATTTCGCGGTGTTTTCCGAGTCGCAAACAGAAACTCTTTGCGGCCATGCTGGCTGGAAAGGAGTCGCTGTCTCAGATGGCCTCATACAAGTCTAAATTGGATTGCGGTTCGAATCTCACGATGCAGCCATACAGCGATTCCGAGGAACTTACAGTCATGTATTCAATGAGAACCTGGAGAGATGAGCAGGGCAGACAGCCAACATTCAATCTCTTGCATGAAGCAATGTTGTCAATAGACGGCGAGGCTCCTGCGGAACTTATGGTTTCTGGTCTCGCAAGCAATTACGACGTAGCATATAAGCGCACTAGCGCCCTTGGAAATGACTGGACGATTAACGTGACGAGCGGGTATGCCGACGGATTTAATCCGCTCACGGATGGTGCGATTGGAAATATCTATCCACTCTTGTGGTGGCAAGCGGAAGAGACGGATGACCCGCGTGAGGGCATCGCACTTAATCTGTGCAAGGGTGAGTCGGGAGGTACACTCGAGCTCTGCGGTTTTTGTGAGCGAGCCGAAATCCAATCGCTTCTTCGGCGTATTCGAGAAGGCTCAAGTGATTTGAGAGGGGCAGAGATCCAAGAGTGGCGTGAGGATCCATCCACTCGTTGGACCTAAGCTCAGGTTGCTTCCCAATCCGTGTGTCAACCAAAACGACTGGGAATGACTTCGTAGACGACGCTTACTGACAGCCCTGGCGCACCAGGATGTACCAGTCCGGTGATCTTTTGCATCGCTTCGGTAGGCGTGACCGCACAGGCTACGGTGATGGTCACGTCGTTGGGGTCACATTCGGGGTGATCATCCTTGAGCTGCCCCACAATGTATCTGAAATAGTTTTGTAGCTTTTTTTGAAAAGCCTCGAACCGAGCGGTATCGTCAAGCGACCCATCGTCAACAATGACCAATTTCAACCCACCCTCGCTCGCCCGAGCGATCATGTCAATTGTGTTTTCGTCGGCAATCGTCATCGATGATTATTCCGTTTCAGAGAGGGAGAGATGTCGGACACTGGTATCTAGTTTGAAGTTCATCCTCGATGCGAGCACTTGAGGCATCGCGGTACCGCAAGTAGCGTTCGAGAATCTTGGCGGCCCCCGCAGCATTCGCATGCAACGTCCCGCCCGGGCAAGATTCTACACGTGCAGCATCGGGATTGCAAAAGATCATCCACGAAATTATTTCAGCATCAATTGTCGAGCAAGCGTTCGCCAGCGGAGACTCCTGCGGTTTTCGTCTCGGTGACTCCTGAGAAGAAGTCGTCCATCGCGTGCAATCTATAGAGAAAGGTTTCGTTCACCACCACTCCCGGCGGTTCGTTTACCGGTTTCGTCGATCCACGGCCCAACGATCCTTTCCTCGACCCGCCAAATTATCATGCAACTCGCGACCGAACGTTGATCTATAACGGGTGTAATTACAGCGAAGCGATCTACGGCGAAATCTAGATCAACGCCCGAATGGCTCGTGAGATCTTGCTCGTTCAAGAGGCGGTGCATGGTATTGAAAACACCCCGTCACCGATAACGCAATCGGTGGCGTTCCGGACCCCACAAGTTCATGCGTCGGTGTGGATTGCCGGGATCGACGAATCAACCAACGAGTTTATTGTCAGCGCTAACTTGTATTCCGTTGTTGATCTGCGCAATTCGGCGGTCGAGACATCATCGCGAGCTGCAAGTTTGTGGGCGGGCAGCGGTCAAGCGAACGACCAATACGGCCCGCAAACCGCCATCGATGCGGGCGACTTTTCGTATGTCACCACGGCTTCGTCGGGAACAAAATGGGGGCCTTGCAAAAAGCGTCCCTCCGGTCCCGTGATGTGGTTGGTCAGCGGTCATCCAGCGCTCGCAGAGATTGGCAACCGAGTCACGTCGCCCATTTTGACCCAGTGGGAAAAGCGGATCCCAATTTTTGACGACACTCCGCCGACAATCGCGTTTGGTCCCGACGACTTGATTGGCGATGATCTAGCCGCGACGTTCTATCGCTTGACGTCGATCAAATCCTCGTGGGGTGGCGGCGTGCACACTGTCCGCCATCACGCCGCCCCCTTCACCAAAAACGATTTCGAATTGGTCGTTGGAGCGGCGTGAGCCAGCAATCATTTTGATGATTCTCTGCCGCATGAAAATGTTGCTTGCTTGTTTCGTTTACATGCAGCGGACAATTCATTCCACACCAGTGGCATGCACTTGTCGAGAATAAGCTTGACGCTAGCCCGGCGGTGGGGCAGAATGACGCCGGGCCAGAACGCTCCGTCGAGAAGGCGTCGCGTGAGAACAAGTCGAACAAGCCGTGAGAACTCCCCAAAACGACTTAATCTCACCCTGTCCTCCCGTAGAAACATAAGTTCGTCCAAGCAGAAATATTTATGAGAACTCAACGCTAAATGCGCTGCGAAGCAAAAACGAAAAGCGGAACGCGCTGTAAGAACAAGGCGAATGGTGGATCACGCTTCTGTGGTATCCACATGAATTCGTTTGATCAGACCGAGCTCAAATCGGAATATGACCGTCTACACCCCGTTGCTCGACGCTTTGCGGAAACGCTTCGGCAGCAGATTGGAGCACTTATTTCGAAGAACGGTCTATCTCTCGGTGTTCCCATTGAGTCCCGGGTAAAAACGTGGAACTCCTTGTCTGAGAAGCTAGAGCGAAAACACATTGCACCCAAAAGCGTGCTTGAGCTTGACGATCTAATTGGCATCCGAGTGATACTTTTATTCCAACGCGACCTTGATACCATGCATGGATTCCTCAATCGAGAGCTCAGCGTGCTGTCTCATGAGAACACTGCAAATCGGCTTCAGGAAGCTCAGTTTGGTTACCAATCAGTGCACTATTCGCTTGCCCTACCCGGCGACTGGCTGAATGTACCCACGATGACGGATTTTCGAGGACTAAAAGCTGAGTTGCAGGTGCGCACGCTTTCTCAACATATTTGGGCGGCTGCTTCGCATAAGCTTCAATACAAAAATGAGCAGAGCGTTCCACTGCAACTTCGGCGATCAATTCACAGAGTCTCTGCGATCCTTGAGACCGTTGATCTCGAGTTCGAGAGGTTGCTCGTTGATCGGGACCAGTATATTTCGAGTACGGTTGCAACCTCGAATGCTGGACCGCTAAATGTAGATGTGCTACGCACGATTCTCGCGGACGAATGGCCAAGCGAAAATGCTGGCGAGGAGGAATCGTACTCAGCGCTTTTGCTTGAACTGCGTGAGTTTGGTATCGAAAGTACTGCGGATTTGAGAAAGCTAATTTCCGACCAACGGAAATGCGTGATGAAGGACGAACGGACTCAGCTCAAGATTCGAGTGGAGCAACTTGAGCAGGGCAAACCGATTTTGGGAACAAGCGAAGAGCGAACTGAACGTGGTGTGTTTTTTACTCATGTTGGTTTGACTCGCACCGCACTCGAATGCAAGGACTCTGATCGGTACAGAGAGGTTCGAGAAGCGATCCTCACGAATGTGCCAGACGAGGACGAACAATGACATGCACCGAAGGACGCGAGCTGAGCGGTTTGGCAGTGGCTCACTCTTTCGCGCGTCCTCGGTGATGTCCGACGTTCTGCCATTCGTTGTTTGACGAGAGCATATGCGAAACCGCAAGCCGAAGAACTTCGCCGCGTTCGTTTGTTCGCGACCGCAGATGTGGACTGTCGACGGAACGCTCCCCGAGGTGATCGCGTTTCTTTCAGGCGTCAGCTATGCGAGACAGGTTGCAGCTCCCGAAGGTGACGCAGTTGACGGTGGATCACCAAGGGCTCTCCTTGATTGGCTGACTAATGAATTTCGGCTTCCCGGTACTGCAGCAAATTCTAACTGGATCTCTGGTCTACTTGACCGATACGGAAGCGAAGAGGCTGCACTCGCTGCGATGGAAGAGTATGCCGGAAGCCTTCCGGACGACGTGGATAGGCGATTCAAGATCGGTTACCCTGAATGACGGCAGAACCAGAGAATTGCACTGGAGTGGCGATGGCCGTGCCTATCGATGTGGATGATCAAAACCCGCCACCGCGTGAATTCCAACGTTGTCGCAACTAGCCGCGTGGCCTGCGTTGATTTGCAATTCATTCCATCGCTGGCGCAGTAAGCGAAATTCCCGTTGGTGATCGTGCAACATCTTGTGATCACAGTCCGTTACACTAGCATCACTGGTCGATCCCAACGGTTGCCTGCTTGACGGGCCACCCATGGGGCGGAACGCCACTGCAACCATACTCGATTCATGCTTGCTACGATCTGCGATAACCATGCGATGATGACGGAGCGGCGGCATCGTTTTTGCAAAGTGGTTTAATCACCCTTCGCCGCCCGCCCATCGCTACCGTTCTACCAATCATGCGCACGTCCCTACTTTACGCGGGAATGCTCGCGGCTCGCGAGTTAACAAACATCCTAAATGCGGAGCAACCGTGGGTGACACTCTGCGAATTGCATGACGGTAATCCGGAGTTCACGTGCTCCCAAGACACTCAGACGCTCTTGAAACTTTTTGATGGCAATATCAACAATTCCGAGCATGTCGCCTTAGTTCATCACGGGGTCCTTACGTTCACAGACGGAAAGAAGTGCGCTGCCATCATTTTGCGTGCAGCTACTGTGCACCCCGAATGGACACCCTTCGTGGTGGGATTGCCTTACCGCGGCCCAAATCATCAAAAGGGATTTGCGATCTACGGCCAATGCTCCTGAACGATGATCCGCCAGAGGGTAAGGTGAAGGATTGGCTGGGCTTCATGTTCGAAGGCTTCGAGACAGAGAACCCGAACCTATGGAGCGAGTACAGTGAAGATCTCGATGACTAGATAACGGAGGTAGAACCACCCGATGGTGACGGAGCGGCGGTGGTCGCCGTTTTCGTCTGCTTGCAAGTTCACTCCCGTCGCCACCACATCGCTACCGTTCCCCGACTCGATTGTATCGCTCCCGACTTCCAACCATGACTACAACACAAGGCAATTCGGCAATGACGGGGCCTCGTCGTTTTCAATGACAAATCGGTGGATGGTTTGGGGGTCTTTTAGGCGGATCTGCTTGGCTGATTCCCACCGCTGCGATTCTTGCGTTCAACGGCCAACCCACTATTGCATTGGTGCCGTTCGGATGCTGCTTGCTGATGAACTTTGTTGGTTGTGTCCTTTGGTATCGGCGTGATCGGGTTTTGCCGTTTTCCGCATTGATCGGAATCCTGACTCTGTTTTCGATTACAACACCGCTCGCGTGGTTCGCGGTTTCGCTAAACGCAACGCCAGAATCTCTTGTGTCGCTCAACTGGCCCCACTCAGGCATTATTAATACGATGGTCGCGTTGATATGCCCCGCAATGATGGCCTGGTTTTGCATGCTCGAATACTCGCATGACGGCACCTCGAATCAGGCTGGTCAAGAATGCGGGGAAACATCCGATGCAACCGAGCGGGGAAGTCGGGCAGTTTGAAGTGGTACATCTTCCGTCGCCGCCGGCTGATCGGTACCGTTCTGCCACAAGATCGATACTCGGTGATGGCTCGCACGTTGAATCCAAACTGACTACTGCCCACATGAATCCGCCAATCGGAACTTCCTTCAAGTTTAAAGTAAAACACTCCGCACAAGGAGCGAGCGGCGGTTCGTATTATGTCCGGTTCGACGTGGATGCTACGCTTTTGTCGGCAGACGAATTTGATGTGGCATTCGAGTCCATTTATCCCAACGACCCTGCCCCGTCAGACCTCGATGCGGCTAAACTTGCTATTACGAATGGATTCAGGGATGCCCTCACCTCGTGCAATTTTGGCGCGAAAATCATTGTGACACAACTGGCCTTGCACCCCGTTGATTTCAATCCAGGCAAGTATGGCTACTGGGCTCACTATCATTTGACGCAGCAATTGGCGGCCGCTGGGTTTGCTGCAACATGATCACGCTGAGATGCTTGACAATGACAGAAGCGGCAGAACCAGCCGATGCACCCGAGTCGCGGTAGCGGGACGTTTCGAAATGGAAGATCAACAGCCGTGACCGGCTAATCGGTCCCGTTCGTCGACTTTAGGGGCTTACATACACCGAATCGGTGTTTTCTAATCCAGGCTGCAACGCTACACTCACTCCAACGACTTTGCACACTGCACGGAGGATGCTATGCGACTAATCAAACCAATCATGACAGCTCTGATCGTTTTTGCATGTGCATTCGTTGGTATACAAGGACTTCCAAATTCTGTCACTGCTGATACTATTGCCGATGCGGAGAAGGTCCACCCAAGGACTTACCGTCTCGCCGACCTTCCTGTTTGGTCTCAGGACGGCAAAACGTTCAATGCAACAATTCTAATGGCATATCTCAAGGCTTCCGTTGACCCGAACGCGTGGGGTAAAGCATCAACGATGGCTCCGTACACTGAATTCCTGGTGATCTCGACCAATTCTGCTAACCATGATGCCATCCACGACGTGATCGAGCAGCTTCGGGAATCGACGACGAAGGCTGCCGTAAGATAGCGACGAACCAAGGGGGTGCACTGGAGTCGGGCGTCACGCTTTTTGAAAGATCAAGCTTTTCACGGCCCGACCCCGCGAATCCAATCGTTCGTCGACTAGACAGATTCGCTTAATCTCGCAGCATTTACTCCACCGCTCAAACAGGACAGCGACTTGCCAAAACTTCGGGTAAGTAAAAGGTGTCAGGACTTCTTTATAAGTCGCGTGAAGCTGGTGTCCGCCGCTTTTAAAATACCGACGACGCTCGATTGATTGACTTTGATTGCGTCATCAAGGGCTGGCGGGGGATGCCGTTAAGCATCACGCGGCATCCCCGATCACAAGCGAATTCTCACTTGCCGCCAGCCCAAGGTTGTCCGTGACACCCGCGATCAAGCAAGTGGACATATCTTGTCCTCGGGATAAAAAAGCAGAGCTGTCTCGGCAAATCCTGATCTGGTGCTGATCCGCGTCGCTCTGCGTGCATCGATTTTGCGATACCGAGTGTCGCCGTAAACGAATTGTTCGCCAATTCGGAGGCTTCCGAACTCGTCTTTCTTTTCAGCGCTGATAGAGTTTCTTATTTTCTCGATCAAGTTGTCCTTTGGTAATGCAACTTGCGTGGTGGACCGGGCGACCTCCGAGCCGTCGCTGTCCTCCATTAGGCTCCAGTGGTTCTTTGATGCATGATGCGCTAGCCATGAAATCAGACATCGTTCGTAGGCGTGGGTGCCGAAGAAGATGGCAAACACGCTATACGATCCGCTGTGTTGTGTAATCTTGGTATGACCATTTGATGCTGCGACAATGGTGGCGACGACCTCTTCAAGCTGCGGTTGAAGGTCTTGATCACATTCGTGTCCGATTTTCGGTCGAAGCACCAACCGATGAAGGTCCAAATCATGGAAAGGACGCTTTCGAGCCTGGCAAGCTTGCTGGCTCAAGACACAACGTAGTTTCTCTGTGTCTTCGGATCTTACATTGCGGACCAATCGTTTTGCCATTTCCCGATCGTCCGCGGTTGGATGGATCGGGAAACCATAATGACCGATCGGCCGCCCCCAATTTGAGTCGTTTTGCAACACGTTTCTTCGCCCCAGAACCATTTGCGTTTGACTGCGTCCAATCGGATCTCACCTCTTGGGTGACAACCGGATGCGTCTGTGCATGACGCAGCTAGAAAGCCTAGGTTGGGGAGAAAAATCAAGGTCATTATCCAAATCGATTTCTTGCGATATGTTCCGAGTTCCGAAAAATAAATTGCTACAATCGGTACTGCCGGCACTCAAGCAGGCGATTTTCAGATCATTAGCCGAGCGTCTGATTGCGCCTGTTTTCCGACTCCTCGGGGCAAAACAATTGGGGCCAAACAATGTCGAATGTTCAGCTAGAAGAGGAACTCGAGGAAGGTGCAGTCGTCATTTCGCGGCATCAGCGGGCACGTTTTAGTTCTTTAACCTTGTCTTCTGGTAAGAAGTGAATCGCTCGACGTTCGCCCGACGTTTTATCGATCAACATTGCTCGTCGGTCGTCGAGTTTGCGATACCTTTTTGATTCGTGTTCAAATTCTTCGCCAGCGTTTACGTTGTAAAAGTCTATTTCCATCTCAAAAACGTTAAGTGCACGCAAACGAGTGCAGGTACCTTTACTTTGGTCATCGTGGGGCGGCGCGGCATCCATCGCGAAACATTAGGGCGGAGGTGCATTCCACAGTCGCGATTCCTCGATTATCTCCGGCCGACGATCGTGGTGATGGCGCCGGATCAATGATCGCGTTGGACTTCGTCCTCGGGATAAAAATTAAATGCGTTGTCGTTGTCGGTCTGCAGAGGAACGATTACCTCGGCTCGGCGATTATCTAATTTGCGATAGCGTTTGTCTGCGTAGATAAATTCCTCTCCCACACGGACGCTTCCAAAATCGATCTTCTTTTTCACGCCATCGCTTTCACAAATCCTTTCGGTCGAATCACTTGTCGACGCGGTGAATACGCGTGCTTCTATTCCCGCGTCGTCTTCGATCAGGCTCCAATGGTTTTTGGATGCGTGATGTGCGAGCCAAGAGATCATACTACGCTGAAAGACCAGGGGACCGAAGATGATGGCAAATGCGGAAAATGAACCGCCGTGTCTTAAGAGTTTTATATGACGGTTTGTGGCTGTGACGATCGTAGCGACGACCGCTTCGAGTCTCTGGGCGATGTCGGGGTCGTTGTCGTGACCAATCATCGGTCGCAGGAGCAAACGATACAGTTTGGCGTCACGGGAATCACATTGGCCGGACTGAGTCGCTTGGGTGATGAGAGCACGTCGTAGCTCGTCCGCGTCATCGTACTTCGCATCTGCGACCATTTGTTTTGATGATTCATAGTCCTCGGACGTGGGACGCACCAAAACGTCGTTCTGTCCCAGATGTTGTGCCCAATTCACGTAGCTAAACATTGATTTCCTCTGTCCCAAAAACCACTTTTTGCTCGATGGTGGGCAAAACCATTGCCTGGAACTTTTATTCGTTGACGAGATCCGAATGATGACATGGTCTCATGTCGTAAACCGAATATTCGCACACCATGAAGGTGGAATAAAGATGAGATTTGGCTGCAGTGTTCGGTTTGCCGTAGCCTATTAGCTACAATCCGTAAGTTCGGTGATTGCGAATCAATTCTATCACACTTTCTCGGCGGATTACGGCTCGCCGGGAACCTCGTGCGAAATTTTGTAGCAGTTTTGACTACACGGACAAGTTGTCATTGTAGTTTGCTTTTTGCGGCTGGTCGAATTCGCGACCAACCATTCCAGGTTGCGACGTGAGAACGGACCACGGCATCGTCGCAGCTAGGATCGTGGAGCAATGGCGAGATCGCGAGGGTGAATCGCGATCTGATTATTGTTGCCCAACGGCAAAGGGGGGCCTTGTGGTTGTTCCTGGTAGGCAATTGCAACAGCAGGTGATGTCGAATTGTGGGGTGGAACGAGCCCTGTTGTCGTCACGATCGCACGACAACGGATCATCGGCAGTGACGCTTTTTCGAAGTGAAGGCGTTGGTTGAGGCCGCGACATTACGAGAGGCGATTAGTCGTTCATCCGGCGAAATGGTTTTGCTATATCGTTGATTTGATCTGTGTGAGTCATTGTTCCTGTCCCTGTTTTCCTACAAGTTTGCTCGCCCGATCCCACCATGCCGACGACTCACGACGTTTTGACCGTCTCTTTCCTTTTCCTTTCGATGGTCACGGGGTGTTCATCATCGCCGGTGGTTGCGCATCCGGGTGAACCGGAGAGCGTACAAGTACGGTTGTTGCAGGCCGGATTTGGCCAATCAAAAGAGTGGGAGTCACTGGGGGTCGAATACGTCGAGTATCGTCGTGCGATCGATGAAGATGTTGTGATCCAAGCAACATGGTGTCGGGCATGGACAAAGGTGACGGTACTGGTACCTCGATCTGTCGTTGATGACGATGATCGCGTGGTGAAGGCGATCCGTAGCGGTGAAGAGGCGGCCGCATTGATCGTCGATGATTCGGATGCGTTGGCCATGTTGTATGCCGAAGAACATCGGGTGCCCTTCAACAGTGGGATCAATCGAACCGAGTACAAAATGGTCTCAGGCCGCTGGTCGATTCGTGCGGTCCGTTACCTCTCGAGCGCGAGAAATGCGGGGCAGGTGACTTTGGCGTCGTTTACCTTGCGTCATTCGGCCGCAATTTGATGGCGAGACGCCGATTGAGAAAGTAACGTCCTGATGCAAAGGGGGCCGATAGGGTGCAAGTCGTGACGCGTGTGGCCGCGTGTTGCAATATGTGAAGAGTTGTCTCCGGCGTGCGGATATTGGCTCCGTTATCAAGCGTGGGGGCAAGTGGCAAGCGGAATGCGAATGGAGGCGGCTGCGATATGGAGGCAACTGGTTTGCGTTTTCGATTGGTGAATGAGACGTTTTAAAGATGGTGTATTCGGGAAAGATTCAATTGGCCACGCTGCAAGCGTTTGGGATGGAGCACGAGCTCGGTCCCGACTTTTCGGGGGCGATGATTGAAAGTGTTTGGAAAACGCAGTGCCGATCGATCAACGCACTCGCGGCAGAATTAGCCCAGCCGTGTAGCTCGGAATTTGGATTGTTGATTTTGATGCGTGCGGCTGAGTTTACAAAGCAGCGACCGCCAAGTTCGGTGTCGGCGGCGGCCGAGCGATACAACCAATCGGTCAATCTGGGTGGTGTTCTCGGTTGTATTTTCGATGCGAGTCTGACAGCGTCGCGGTACCGAAAGCAGCGTTCGCGAATCTTGGTTGCCACCGAAGCATTTATTCAAGACACGCCGCTCGACCATGATCCCACACTTGCAGCATCGGAGTTGCAAAAGATCATCGACGTAATTTGCGCGGATGGCACGTGCCGCTCAAGCGTTCGCTAACGGAGCTTGGTGCGGTCTTCGCCCCCGCACCCCGTGGAAAGAATTGCACCACCGCGGCCATTCTATAGACAAAACTGTCGACCCGCGTGCCAACGCAACTCGCCCGTGTAACAATCAACTTGACACGAGCCCCTCGCTGGGTAAGATCTTCGTCTTGTCTGCGCTGTTGTGGGAAAGGCGAACCACGAGTCGGTGGAGAGGACTACGCAACATTCTTGGAGCTGAACGCTGTTTCAGACGCGTAATTGCGGGAGTCCGCAGCGTACCAAGATTTGCAATTTTGATTGATTTTCAATGGCAACCATAGAGTACAGCCTTTTTCGCGTCAAAATGATTCGTCCAATTCAGACATCCTTTCTACACGATAAAATTAAGCCGCGTGACATCTTCGAAAATGCGCTGCGCGAGCGTCCATCGTCTGAAATTCACCCTGGCCGAATTTGGCATATTGGCAACATAAAAGAGATTGGAGGTGAAGCGGGATATTTTGCATTCGGGCGCACGACGAAAACAACGAATACGAAATTTGACGAAACGACTGGCAATTTCATTGAGGAAGATTTTGAAACCAGTCCATATACCCATGTCGTTTTTGATGCGTCGATTGGATTCGTCGGGATTGCCCACAACCGACGGTTGTCGCGGAATGTCACCGGAATCGCTAGGAAACTTCAGCAAGTGCTCCAAGGGACAGAAATTGCACTTGCAAATGACGTCGAGGTGCTCGTGTCGCCAATATCCGATCCTGATGGTTTTCTCAAGACGATCTCAAGTGCATATCGTGTTTTGCGATTTACTGCGCACTTTACAGGCCCAAACCCTTTCGACGCCGACGAATTTTTTCAGAGGCCACTTTCTGTGTATGCATCATCAGCTAACGCAACAAAGGGAAAGGCACAAATCGATGGCGATAATTTGAATAAGGAGGTTATTACGGAGGTTGCCCGTAGTACGGCGGCAACAGGAAACCGAGCAACTGCCCAGGTCAAGAAGTCGAAGACACAGGCCCCCGTCACAATTGGTTTGACAGGGGATCCGGTTAAACGCCGCTTTGATGAAGTAAGTCACGACCCTGCCGAAGTCCTTAAAGAACTTACGGTATTGTACAACGAGGTTCGGCATGATGGTTGAGCAAAAGATCGACAATATCGAGACATTGATACATGAACTCAACACATTCCCGAGTCATTACATCTATCGTGGTCAGGCGGATGCAAGCTGGGGGATTCAATCGTCTTTAGAACGAAACATTGGAGACAATTTCTCGAAATTGCAAGCCGTAAAATATGAAGAGTTTTCACTGCAGCACTTCAAGTCTAAGTTTCATCTCTATGATCGTGAAAACATTTTGCCGGTGTCGAAGCTCGCGTGGCTTTCTATCATGCAGCATTACGGAGTACCGACAAGGCTCATTGATTTCACCGAAAGCCCGTATGTTGCAATTTATTTTGCACTCGAAACTTATTCTCCACATAGCGAGAACGACTTCTCTGTTTACGCTATTGATTACCGTGCGACAATGAAGCAGTCACTAGCGGCCATTAGCGACCATGACAAAGACTTCAAGGAAACCTACGAAAGTCTATATGATAAACACGATAGCGTGTTTGAAGATTATGTCGATCGATATTCGTACAACATTCTTTGGATTACTGAGCCAAATCAAATGAATATTCGATTGGACCGCCAAGCGGGTTCATTCTTGCTCTCGGGGAATAGTGGGGAGAGAGTTGAAACGCTTATGGCGTCCTCAACGTACGATACTGTCGACATTCGCAAGCTCACGATTGATCATTCATTGTACAAGTCTGTATTCGCATTGCTGAAAAAGATGAATATTACAAGCAAGAGTTTGTACGGAGATCTTGACGGGCTAGCACGAGCTATACGGATGGAATTGCAAGTTCGATCGGTGTGAAAATTGGTTGTATTTAAAATCGATTGCACATCACGATTAGGACGCCAACTCAACAGTCTGAAGCAAAGAATTGCTGGTGAACCTGTACGAAGAGATTCCACTTACTGACGGGAGATAAGTGTGCGATACCGTTTTCCGTACCTGTGACGACAACGCCAAACTGACCCGGATGGAATTGCTCTAATGGCAGCAGCTGATAAACTTCGTGACGAAAGCATGCAGTATCAAGCGGCAAAACGCGACTTGCTGAAGTGGAAGTTAATTTTAACTGGAACGGTTACTGCTTTCGGGCTTGGCTTCACCCAAAGTACGGTTCCGCATGCACACCTTGCACTATGTGTCGTTCCATTAATCGCCCTTTACTGTGATTTGCTTATCCGCGACTACGATCTTCGCATCGCAATTAAGGGGTTCTTCGTAGTTCACAATGCTGTTGATGGCTACGCCGACTACGAACGATTTATAAATTCGGCTCCAATTTCACCATTGAAATGGTGGACGTTTAGCGATGTTGCGATTTTTTGGATGTCATTGTTGCACTGTGTCTTTGTTGCCGCGGTAGGGGCAAGCTATATAACCGCCAACTACATAACGGACAACTTAGATTACGACAATTTGCTATGGCTCGCACTACCGGTGACCGCAATCATAAACGCAGTATTTATTATCGCGGTTCAAGTCGTATTCAAGCAAAAGCATCGTGCTATGCATAGGGCAGCGAGAAAAGGTTAGGTGCATACGTAATAAAAAGTTTTCATAGCCAGCGTAAAACGCGTTGACTATCTTATGACTTAGTATTTCAACTGTTGTTGGCGGTCACTACTCGTAGCGAGATCGTTGGTAATGGTGGACATCACGAGCTAGGTGATGTACCAGCCCACCAAATAGACGATCACCCAGCGGTCGTAGGTCCGCGTGGTTGGCATTGGTGCGGTGCGAATCGGAGCGGTGTAGGGATTGATTCGGCGAGGCATCGTGGTTCCCTATCTTTTGACGACACCCTCGGGCATCAAAACGTCGGCGGCGTTGTCGAGTTCGACCGACTCGATCCGGCGGACGTCGAATTGGCGATGGTCGCCGCGGCCAGTGCACAACGCGCGAAACAGGTAGTCGTTTTGCCATCGCGTCGGGCTGACGCGGCGTATGGTGGCGACGCCGTTAACATCTCGGTAGGTGATCCGAATGACCCAGCGATCGGGATCTCGCATGGCCTTGCTGATTTGTTGCCGAACACGCGAGATTGCGTGGGTGCGGCTGGACGCTTGTTGGGATGACTTGACGTGGTTCATGGCTGGTTTCCGTGGGCGTTGGATGATGGGGACCGGTGGTTCGCGTTGTAAACGGCTCGCTCGTTGTCGCGGACGTGTTCGGGCAATCCGGCGGCGATCAATCGCTTTGCGGTGACGCCGGCGATCGCGTGCAGTGTGGTGCCACGTGGGGCATTGGCGGTGACCTCTTGGCGGATTCGCGGGCCGCAGCGTTTTATGTTTTTGGAAGTCACCAACTTCGCTACCCACCGCGATAAGACGCAATCGTTCCTACAGGGCAATCGAACCAGGGCGGGAGTTCCTGCCGTCGCGTTGCGACTCTGTGTAGCGAGGTGCGCGAGTTTCCACGGACTCACGTCCCGTGGCTACAGCCTGTCGTCGCGTTGCGACTGGTAGGACTGAGGGGAATGGTTGGCTCTGATGACCGCAGTAGAGACAGTGTAGTTGCCCGATCTTTAATTTTTCTACCCCTTCCCATCTTCCTACCCAACCTCTGGTTGCAAAGAGCGAACCTGCCATCATGCGGCGAGTTCGATGCGGTTTCGAGATGAGCTGTCCAGCATCCCGTCCTAGAAATCTTTCTGTCGCACCAATCTTGCTGTCGTTACATGCGGTGTGAGCGTCTTTGTCAAACGGGAACAGGTCGCATCTGCATTTTCCGGATGAGCGTGATACGACGCGATACTCTACCGTTCTCGTTCGGCTCCCATCGTGGATTTGTATCGACAGAAAGATTGGTGCGACAGAAAAATGAGAGTGCCACGGCGATTCGCGATTGAGTTTGATCGGCCAGTTCTTCCCCATTTTCTAACCCTTTATCTTCTAACCTTTCGCAGCATCCCAGCGGCACGGCATCGGGTTTTCGAAGGCAGCACCTGCCGTCGCTTCGCGACTCTGTGTGGCGAGGTGCGGGAGTTTCCACGGACTCACGTCCGTGGCTACAGCCTGTCGTCGCGTTGCGACTGGTCGGACTGAGGGGAATGGTTGGCTCTGATGACCGCAGTAGAGACTGTACAGTTGTCCCGGGCTCTAATTTTCCTGCCCCTTCCATCTTCCTGCCCAACCTCTGGTTACAAAGAGCGAACCTGCCATCATGCGGCGAGTTCGGTGCGATTGCAAGATGGGCTGTCCAGCATACCGTCCTAGAAATTTTTCTGTCGCACCAATGTTTCTGTCGTCAGTTGCGGTCTGCGCAAT
>NZ_JBFHFD010000108.1:0-17485 GCF_041583735.1 Novipirellula sp. | reverse complement strand
TAAAGTCGGGGTTCATAGGCGGCATACGCTCCTACGAAAAAGATCACGATCGCTCCGGTCATTGCCCAGCCGACTGATCGCAAACCGCCCACTAAACTCGACACCGCCGAATCCCCTTGCTGGCTCATCATCGACTGTACTTGTTCGGAATCAGGCAGATACTGCTTCGAAAACTGATACTGCCGCAATCGCTCGGTCGCATCCTGCAGAGAGGTTTGCAATTGACTCCAGAGCTCATCGACATGCTGAACCATTTGCGCCCCCAAATAATAGAGGCCGCCGCCGATCATCAGCAGCAGCACCGCCACCACCAACAAAAATGCGGAGCGATAGGAGAGGGGCGTATGTCGCGTCGCAAAACCAGCCAGCCCGTTGATGAAGACACCGAACAACAGTCCTGCGAACACCAGCAGCAGAACACTCAGCGAGGGCACCAATAACCCCGACACTGAAAAGATCAGTGCAGCGATCAGCAGCGGCCAAAGCAGAGATCGAAAATTCATCAAGCTGAAATCCATAAACCGTGAAATCGCGAAGAGATACGACGAAGAACACGGTCAATGCAAATCGCGAGCCAAAACGCAATTCGAGGGGTTCCGCGGCAGCGTGCGGCCACCTCACCGAATTTCCAAGGCTGCGTGGGCTTTCGATCTCAGCGAAGAAACGACCAGGGCTAAGCAGTTAGGCAGGAGTCTTTCAATAGACTGGCCGTTTTACCCAACGCGGTGAAGCATTTGCGTTCCGTAGCTACGCTCGCCAGAGCGTGGATGATCGCCGGCCATTACGAATCACCACCTTCTGGCGAAGGTAGCTACGAGAAAATCCTTCACAGCGTTGCGTTTTACCACTAGCCACGGTTCCGGCGCTGAACCGGGGCCACCGCACAAACAGCTAACGGGGTTTCACCCAATGATTCCTGCCTACATGGATTCCTGCCTACATGCTTCGATAACACCATCCTAGACATCAAACGATGCCACGTGGCTGTAGCCGCTGGCGACGAACTTTGCGGCTAATTCGTTCATGCGAGCGTCGACTTGGGAATCGGCGGGGTCGAAAATGGCGGCGGCGACGGTGCCGGAATGGCTGACCGACATGCCTAGCGCTCCTGCGGCCAGACAGCGATCCACATTAAAATTGAAGTCCGGAATCATCACTCGCGTCTGGTTCAAACGGGCCGACTCGGTTGCCGCTACGGCCAGCTCGCCGATGTTGCCCGACTGAATCGCAGCGATGGCTCGTGACAAGATGCCGCGAAAGTCCTTCACTTCGCTTACGGTGTAATGGGTGTTGCGGGCGACTTCCTCGGTCAAGACCTGGCGACCGGGAGCCGGATTGAATGCCAAGCATCGCATCGACGGCAGCGGGGTTCGCAGTCGCTTGATTGTCTCGCCAATGCGTGATCCATAGAGTACCACGTCGCCGTTTGCGATCAGCGCCAACGGATCAGCGGCACGTTCGATCTCCCAATCGATTGCTTGGACTTCATCGGGCGGCAAATCGACACCGAAGGCGCGGCTGACGGCGCGGATCGACGCGGTCACGTCAGCCGTCGTTCCTCCGGCACCGCACCCCAGTGGGATGTTGGAACGAATCACCAGCGTTCCACCACAATCAGAATTGCCCGTTAGCTGCAAGACTCGCTGAACCGCAAGGTTCGCTTTGGTACACCATTTCGGATGGATGCATAGCGGGCCGTCATGCGGAGTGAAGGTTGCCGTCGAACAGAGATCAAACCTTGGCAACGTGATCAAACCGGTGACGATCCGACCACGGTGCTCGACCGGTCCCTGAATCAACTCGCCCCAATGAGTGAACTGGCTGCACGTCGCAGCGGCAGGTGTTGATTGGCGTCTACGTTCGAACGAACTAACTGCGACGGAGGATGATATTATCGGCATCGAGGTTGACATCGCCGTGGTCCGGGGGAAGAGAAGAGTAGGATTGGAGAAGAGATTTGCGTGTGAACCGAGTTGATGCGAGCACGATCACGCGACGTCGCAGCCTCGGATCAATACAGTTGGTTCCCGGGCAATCAAGAATCGAGCGAGCGACTCTACCAATCGGTCCACATCGCCACTTCCGCGAACCGCCGCTCGGATATAGCTGCTGTCGATCCCAGCTTTGTTGCCACACTCGCGGATGAACAAGCCGTGATGGGCCAACAATTCATCACGACAACTTGCTCCATCCACACCAGAGAGCAAGTGCATCATCAGAAAATTGCCTTGCGAAGGAAGCACTTCGACACAGGGCAGATTCCGCAATTGAGTCATCATGTAGTGGCGGTCCATCTTGATCTTGTACAAACTGTCCCGGTACGCGTCCATGTTGTCGCGTAAAGAGAAGATGATCGCTTCGGCAAGCGAATTGATGTTCCATTTCGGCAACGCTTTGCGAAGCCTCGCGGCCAAGGTGCGATTCGATACCGCATATCCAAAACGAACTCCGTGCAAACCGAAATTCTTGCCGAGACTCTTCAGCACGACCACGTTATCGCGACCGACGATGTCATCCGCAATCGAAGCGTTTTCTTCGAGATCTACAAAATCGGTAAAGGACTCGTCGACGACAATCAAATCCAGATCGCTCATGCGGTCGATCCAGCTCAATAAATCCGCTCGCCGAACATAGCCGCCATCGGGATTGTTGGGGTTGCAAATCACTGCAGCACGGGACCGCTGCTGGCGAATGAATCGCTCAAAGGATTCGAGGCAGAGGCCAAAACGGTCACTTGCCAACAACTGAAATGCATCGACCCGCTTTCCATTTTCGGCAGATTGGTCGGTCCATCGTCCAAACGTAGGAACCGGGGTGGCGAGGCTATCGCGAACGAATAGCTGGTCGAGCCATGTGATCAACTCAGTCGAACCGTTCGCCAGCACCATAAAGGCGGGGTCCAGTCCGAGCGTTTCACACAAACGAGTTGCGATCGTTTCGTTGTCGCTCGGATAGTGCTTCAACATGCGAGGCAACGAGGCCGCATATTCGGCAAACATCGCGTCGGTCGGAAAGTACGGATTGCAGGGCACGCAAAAGTCGAGCACGTCTTTGGCGGATTCCTGCATACTTCGCATCAAGCTGAAGTAGGACGGATTGTGTGCGACACGATCAAACAAGCTAAGGTCCACTGGATAGACCACGAGCATTCCCCCATAGATGCGTTAATAAAACCAGCCCACTGCGATCAGCGGCTACCTAGCAGGGGAGATTTCAAATGCGGGATGTCACACCAAGGAAAGCCGCCAGGTGGGTTAGCCGAGTCCTGGGACGTTCCAGCCATCTCGATAGGTTCGCGAGACAAGTGATGTGGCTTCCGGGCTATTGGTAAATGTCTGGCTGTCGCGGTCCCAGTGAAGCCAATCCGTGCTGATTCGATCGGCCATCGCGCCGACCAAGACGGCCTCCGTCAGCGGGCCTCCATGGCTAAAGTCGCCACACGCTTTGCGGCCTTCGATGACGGCATTGACCCAATCATGGTAATGATTTTGTTTGGCCAAATGATGTCGACTGAGGGTGGTGGGAAGCTTCATGTGTGGCAAGGCAACCGGCATTCCGCGACGATAGTTCTTGAAAATCGTGCCCGTTTCGCCGATCCAACATGCGCCTGATTCTGGCAGCGTGTCGACTCCAGGCGGCAAGGGGATCCGGCTCGCGTCCGGTCGCATTTCGCCGTCGTGCCAAGTCAACTTGACGGTATCGCCAGCGGTGATATCGCTGCCTGGGAAGACGAGTTCCACCTGCCGCTGCTTTCCCCAAAGCGGTCCAGTCGTGATCGGAGTCAACTGCCGCACGCGAAGGGGTGCGGTCAGTTTCAACGCGTCAAAACTGATGTCGAAATGGTGGCAGCCCATGTCACCCATCTCGCCAACCCCAAACCCATACCAGGCACGCCAGGTCTGCGGATGGTAGGTGTCCGCGAAGTAAGGCCGAGGCGTTTGCACGCCCAGCCAAAGATCCCAATTCAAGCTGGCGGGAACCGCGTCACCACGGCCGCGGATGTCGGTATTCTTAGGCCACCAACTAAGTTTCTTGTTCTCCCACAAGATCACCTCCTTGATCTTTCCGACAACGCCACTGCGAATCAGTTCAACCGTGTGCCGACTCTCGATACTCGAGCGACCTTGATTCCCCAACTGCGTCACGACGCCTGCCGCGGCCGCCTCACGCGTGATCACGCGGCATTCATGCAATGTACTTGCCATCGGTTTTTGCAAATACACATGCTTTTTTGCCCGGATGGCGGTGACGGAGGGCGCGGCATGCATGTGGTCGGGGGTGCCAATGGTAACCGCATCAAATTTGCCAGTATGGTCAGCCAACAATTCTCGCCAATCGAGATGTCGAGAGGCGTCGGGATGTTTGAGTGAGGCCGCGTCCAGGTAGTTCGAGTCGACATCACATAGCGCCGTAATTTTCACGTTCGAATGTGACGCCACACTATCCATCGTCCGCGCGCCCATGCCGCCGACACCGATGCATGCGACTTGCAACTTCGAATTGAGCGACGCGCTGCGAACGATTGCGGGACAACCGATGACTCCCACCGCCGCTGCGGTGCCGCCTTTTAGCAGCTGTCGCCGGGTAACCGTAGCACGGTGTATGCTGGGGGCGTTCGATTTCGATTCCGTGAGATTTGTCATGATGTATTCCGAGAAAACGATACTACGTGAAAAATTGATCGCCAGATTATACCCCAACCGCGCGACCGCTGAGTGTTTACGCCCATTACAAATGGGCAATCCATGCAAGTGAATCAATTATCAAACCGCTTTCATTGCTATAGCCAATTCCAAGGTTGTCAAATGGATCGCGGCGCGTCAAAGAATTACTCGGTGTTCAACTGCGGTTTCGTCTGTAAGTAAGACCTTGGAATCGGAGTCTTGCACACCTCGTTTTTTTGAACCACAGATGGACGCAGATGAACACAGATTGCAGCAGTGACATCCATGCCGCCGTTATCGGTGTTGGTTTGGGGCTATGGTAGAGAAGAAACGGGATCAGGAACGTTCTTTTACGATGAGTGAAGTCAGCAGAGAAAGCCTGAGAAGGGGGGCGCGGAAGCCATATTTAGGCGGCCCTAGACTGAACCGTCAACCGTTATCAAAGACTGACTCCGGAGACGACTTCGGAAGCCCACGATTGAAGGATTTTTAGCAAAATCCACTACGAGGGAACCGAACGTTGGCCAGGGCTAGCTAAGCCACACATCAATCTGCTCGGCGACGAATGCGTCGTCGTTTAGGTGGGGATACGCTTGATAGACTCGGTCGATCTCGGCGACTTGTCCGGGACTGAGGTTTTCGTTGGGATTAAGACACCACGTCCCCTCCAGCAATCCCTGTCGCCGCAACACCTCGTGGATCCCGGCGATGCAGCCTCGGAATCCATTGGCGGCATCAAAAAATGCTGCATTGCAATCGGTGACTTGAGCTGCCGTGGCCATCATTTCTGCGGGAATGAATCCCGAGCGGCGGATCTGTTTGCAACGCTCCAACAGCGTTACCGCTTTCTGCGTCCCGCAAGCCCAGTGACCAAGCAACCCGCCGGAGAATGCGATTCGCCTTTCTCCCTGCGGCGTCGGCAGCACAAACTCGGTCAACAGATCGCAAACAATGTTGTCATCGTTGCCCGTGTACAAGGCGATATCCGCGCGTCCGGAATCGATCACGGCGCGGACGACCTCCAGCGTCTGATAACGGTTGAAGGGAGCGATCTTGATGGCGACCACGCTTTCGATTTCAGCGAAGCGTCGCCAGAACGCGTACGGCAATTCAACACCACCGACGGCAGGCTGCAAATAGAATCCCATTAACGGGATGACTTCGGCAACTCGCTGGCAATGTTCAATCAGTTCGTCAAGACTGCGACCGGCATGCCCAGCCAAACTGAGCAGTCCGACGTGGTACTTTAAATCATGCAGCAACTGAGCCTCCGCGATCGCTTGGTCGGTTTGCCCGACGATGCCTCCAATCCGCACGATGTCGTGGCCGTGCCGCTGCTGTGCGTTCTGCAATTCTTCGGCGGTCAATTCGAGTACTGGCCGAAGCAATCCGTGCTGCGGATTGCGGATTTCAAACTGAGTCGTATGGACTGCGACGGCTACGCCACCGGCGCCCGCGCTGGCGTAGTAGCGAAGCAGCGCTCGTTGACGACGCGGATCGAAACGCCGCTCTGACGTCAACGCCAGCGGACAAGCTGGAATCGCGACACCATCGAGAAGCAATTGGTGGATCGCAGGTGCCAGTGTTTGAGCCATCGGTTCTATCGGTGTAGTGGAACTGCGGGACGGGTACTCGGATGGGTACTCATTTTGCGGATCAATATTGGCCGTCGCGAACTTGAAAGCCAGTCGGTTTGTTATGCGTGGGTTCACCTCGCAGTATCCAATCCGCAGTCCACTGAATCACCTTTTGCACCGGCACCTCTGGGTAGCCAAAAATCTCGTGGCAGCGCTGCCCATTGGTGAGCAGACAGGAGTGTGACTCGGTGCCCACAAATCGCACTTGTTTGTCAAACAATTCTCCGAATGATTCTGCGATCCCACGGACACTTAGCAGTTCGGGGCCAACAAGGTTCACCACAAACGGCGGGCTGCTGACATTGGCCAGCGATGATAACGCCATCGCATTGGCGTCACCCTGCCAGATCACATTGCAATGCCCCATCGTGACATCGATCGGCTGTTCGGCAAGTACCATCTTGGCAATATCGACCAAGACTCCATAGCGAGGCTCCACCGCGTAATTCAGGCGTAAAATCGACGTAGGCGTGCTGTTCGCTCGGCTGAAATATTCAATCATCCGTTCGCGGCCGAGACAGCTCATGCTGTACTCGTCGGTTGGATTCAGAGGATCGGTTTCAACCGCGCCGCCGTGAACCAAATCAGACAGACCGTAGACGCAACCGGTCGAGTAGGCGACGACACGGCTTTCGCGATAACGCTGCATCACGGTTCCCGGCAAATAGCTATTCATTGCCCAAGTGAGCGACGGATTGTCGGCCACTCCGAACTTGTGCCCCGCCAGATAGAGGATGTTTTCTGCGTCCGGCAATCCATTCAACTGATCCGCATCGAGCAGATCCGCCTGGACCGTTTCGACGCCAAATTCATCGAGTCGTTTCCGGTTCGATGAATCCGAGAAGCGAGAGACCGCAATGATACGACGTGCCGTATCGGCTTGATCCGAAGCACGCTTGGCCATGCGGGCAAGCGACGGCCCGATCTTCCCACCGGCACCGAGCACAATGATATCGCCCGACAAATGCAACATCGTCGAGATCACCGCCTCTGTTGGACGGCTGATCCGTTCTTCGAGCTGAGTAATGTCGGTTGCGGGAGCATGCGGCTTCGAACTCATCGCCAAATCCATCTCGAGATTGCAATCGTTTTTGATTGACCAATAGGATACCCCCTTGGTCAATGCAAATACATTTTTTCGACAAACGGTACGACCGCGGGGTCGCACAATGCTTCGCCACCATCCATGCACTCTTAGGCTCTAATCCGTTGCCGGGTCGTTCCTTCAAAATTGTCCTGTTCGAGCACGCCCCCGCGTTGTGGCGACTACCGAGACGTGCCTATCTTCGTTCTTAATTAGGTGGCGGTGACGTGGAACGAATGTAATGGATCAAATCGGCCATCTGCTGTGGATCAAGACTCTTCTCAAAACCCTCGGGCATCAAACTCGTGTGATTCGAACGGAAATCTTCGAGCTCGGATCGCTGCAACGTTTCCTCTTTTGCTTCTTGCTGTCGCAGCGTGATCGCCGATCCGGACTCGGCCGCCAACAATCCGGTGACGATACGGCCGTTTTCGGTGAGCGCAACGTAGGTCGCATAACGAGTGTCCATATTCCGGCTCGGATCAAGAATCTCTTGCAGAAAAAATTCGACGGGTTTGCTCGCCAAGGCTTCCAGATCAGGCCCAACTTCGTTGCCAGTCCCATTCAAGCGGTGGCAGGTCGCACAATGCTTCGCAAACGATTCGCTACCGCGAGTTGCACTGGCTCGCATTTTCGAAATGCCGGAATACTTGGCGATCACCGCTGCCCGGTCCGCATTCACCTCCCCTGAAAATACCTGCTCGGCCTGAGCTTTCAGTTTTGCACCGCCAGCGGCAAAGATTCGTTGACGTGATGCGGTGTCGATTTCGGACGCACGAATTTCGGATTGACCGATCGCCTGTAACAACAGCTCAATCGAAGATACTCGCGAGGTGAGGGCGTCTAGCATTGCGGAGCGTACCGATGGGGAAACTTGATCCCATTTACCGATCATTAATTGTGTGGAGTCCGCCGCATCGTTTCGAGCTAACGCGGCCACGCCAGCCAACTGAATTTCAATTGCATTTCGTGCACTAAGCAGTTGCGCAACCAAGTCGTTGGTCACGTCGTTGCCGATTTGCAAATGATGTAAGGTATTTAATGCGGCAACTCGAAGTGGAATCTCCTGGTCTTGATCGACGATGGTTTGAATTGCCAATGGCAAACATTGCTCGATCAATGCATCGCTCTCTTTCCGCACAAATGCCATACGGGCCCCCTCGTATCGTTCGAAATGTTCCAGCACGGTGGGCAGAACTTTCCACTGCCACAATTCCAGTCGCTGAGACGACGTGTGGCTAACGGCGAGAGCCAAACGAGCCTTGATCGCGTCGCTACACATCGCGAACAGAACAGGAAACGTCCGAACCGCGTGCCGATGAAGTTGATCCGTCTGTTCGACTAAATGTTCGGCAAACCTATCGACGTTTTCCTTATGTAGACTGCTCACAATCGCAGCCTCTAAGAATGAATCATCAGGATTGTGAAGCAACATTTCTGCCAATACATCACCTGTACCAGCGGACTGCCATTGCCCCAAAGAGCACGCTACCTGCAATCGCACGTGAGCGTCGGAGTCGGCAGCGAGCTGCGAAACATTGACAAGCACCGTAGCCGAGACAACAGCGTCGCCAGTTGCCAGCGTTTCGGCGACTCGCACCGCATGGCGACGCACCTTCGCGTCCTCATCCTCAAAAGCATCAACTGCGTCATCCAACGTTAGCATTCCCGCATTTGTCAGCATCGAGAGCGCCGCGACCCTAGCCGCCGGCAATGTTGACTCGCGAGCCAGTTTTCTAAGTGCCGGTCCCGTATCGACCACCTGATTCCACTGTAACAATTGCATTGCCATATCACGCTGCCACCCGTTCTCGGATTCCAGTGTCGCCACCAGTTCATTGGCCGACAATTTGTCCAGCCGAGGCCATGTCACGACAGATTCACCTGCTCGAGAAACGCGATAAATACGGCCTTGATCGGCTCCGCCTCGAACATCGACTTTCGCAAGCGACTCTGGCGGGATCCACTTTGGGTGTTCGATCACGTCGCGATACATGTCGACCACCCAAATAGTCCCATCCGGAGCGGTACGGGCCTGAACCGGCCGAAACGATGGATCGGTCGAAGACAAAAATGCGTGCTTTCGTTCTGACGGAATCGCCGATCCAGAAAACGACGACTGATTCGGCGAAAGTTGCAAATGATGGACAAGCAAATTGACTGGCTCGCAAGTGTACAGACCACCGGCGTATGCTGGTCCCAAATAACGGTCGCGGTAAATCCCAATGCCACAAGCTGCGGTGGCTTTTCCACCTTGACCTGACTTTTCAAAGAGCTGCAAGTCGCGACTCGCGGGAACCAATGTCGCATCCGCGGGAGTCGCGGGGAGATGCCTTAGAACCGAGGTGGGAGGCGTCAGCGGATTGCGTCGCAAATAGTGGTGCGCGACGGGATAGTGAAAACCGAGTTTTGTGTTGTCACAGCCAAACCAGTTGCCGAAATCGTCGCGGACCCGACCTTGTTGCGTGCGACCGACGACACGTTCGATCTCGCCTGTATCCGGGCGAATGCGAAAGTCGCTGTTGCCCAATTCGATCGTTGTTCCCGTTAACAGCGATGTGATGTTCCCGCCAAACAGCCCACATGATCCATACACCCAACCATCGAGCCCATATTCCAAACTGTTGACGCGAGCTTGGTAATTTTCGTCGCCAAAGCCGGTAAACAGTTTTTTGACCAAATCCGCCTGTCCATCGTTGTCCTGGTCTTCGGCATACAAGATATCGGGTGCTGCACATACCAGGACCCCATCGCGCCACACCGTGACACCAGTGGGAAATGGGATGCCGTCAAGAAAGACTTTTGATTGATCCCAGGAACCATCATCACGACTGGACGTCAGCAAACGCACCCGCCCCCCGGGCTGATAGTTGCCATCGATGCCGGCGGGATAGTCGTACATTTCAGCAACATAGACTTTGCCATCGGCAGTGAAATCAACCGCGACCGGGGATGCGATGAGTGGCTCGGCGGCAACAAGCGTGACAGTCAATTCATCATCGGCAAGCTGTAGCAGCCCCAGCGATTGCTGAGGCGATTTCCCAGTTGCCGCGTCCATCGAGACTGGCGTGTTTCCGATGTCACCCACGCGCGAACGGAAAAGTTCCGTTGTGGTCGACAGAATCTGCTTTTCAAGTCCACTGCGAAGCTTGGTGGGTTGGTCGTAGTAGATCATCGAATCACTGCCTTCATATCCGCCTCGCTGCAATACTTTCTCGCTGGGAATGTAACATGGGCAGGCATTGGCGTAAGCATTCACCCATACGCCACGATCCGGTCGTTGCATTTTGAGTTCGATACCATATTCGACGGTGACTTCACCCGCTAAGAAAACCATGTTCAACGCATCACCGAACGACCAAACCTGAATTGGATAGTCGATCGATTTTCGCAGGGCTTCACCATTGCTGACTTTTTCAAGCTGTTTTCTGGCGTGGTAACCCAGGGGAGTATCCAGTTTTGCACGTTCTGCGAATTCCGCTTGGCTGGGTAGTTCATCCAGCAGAAGATCCAGTTCCGTGTACCCGACGCGGATATTGTTTTGCACCGCAGCCATTTCGCCTTGCAGCAATCGCGACACCTCGGCCGCGATCACTTCGCCATGGCTAGTTGCGATTTCAACGCTGCCGCGAGTGATCGGATTCTGGTCTCCGCCACAACCAACCGAACACATCGCGGTGCAATCAGGATGAGCGTTCTCGATGAGTGATACTGCATATCCAGCCCAATCACCGCCGATCATCCGCTCGGCCAAGGTGACACAGTGACATGCATAACTGGTGTAGACGCCGATCAGCGTGCCCGCTTCGTCGCGGACCGCCAAAACAGGCAAATCGTGATCAATCGGCCCGTCATTATCTCGCCGGTTTTTTGCGAATTCGACCTTTCCCACGGACCACTGAAGCGTCGCCGGGCGGCGGTTTCCCAAAGCCGACGTTGCCACCTCGGTGAGATGGTCTGCAAATTCACGGGTGTACTGATCGATCGCCTTCTGTTCTAGCGGAGTAAAATCTCGCGCCATGATGTTTGGTGCGCAACCATTGATAATCGGAGCGGTATGGGTGTGCGTCGCCGTGATCGCGACTCGTTTGGGATCGACGCCCAGCGGTTTCAACCGATTGCATACCTCGGCGTGAATCTCTGCCGGAATGCCTAGCGTATCGACGGTGATCAGGATCAACGGACTGGGATCGTCACCCTCGATAGCCATTGCTTTTGCCCAGATCGGTTGCCGCACGCCGGTAGAGACTTGCTGACGACTGAGAAATCCATTCAACAGGATTGGATAGTCAGGCGTGATATCGACACGCGCCATCCCGACCTTAAAATCATCATCTTTTGCTTGAGCAAAACTTGGATCAACAAGCAGGGCGGATAGGATTTGGGCGTAGACGCGATGGCCAAAATCGTTGGGATGATTGACGCCGTTGCCGGTCAGATCGGCATCCTTCTTTCGCTTGAAAAATTCATCCCAGACACTGGTCATATCCGCCAACGCAACCCCCGTTTCTCGCAGTGCCGCTAATTCGTCGCGATACTCGGGAAACACATCATGCTTCAGCGTGACCCAATCTCGGTTTCCCAGCATCGATGCAATCAAGATGAACTCAGCCTTGGGCAACACGGAACGCGTGTTGGCGATCATGGTGGCCACGTTCTGGCCATATTCCTTGGCGGTGCGGCCTGCGGAATCGTTCATGCCGAAGGCCAGGATCACGAGGTCCGGCTGATGCTCGGCGACCTTGTCGATCATCGTGATCCCCCAAGGAGTCGAGGTGCCTCCGACGGACAAGTTGGTCAACGTCACCTCGGTCTGGTATTGAGCCCGAAGATGTTGCACCAACAGGTCTTGGTACGCCGGTTGATAGGGAGCCCCATTGCCCCAGCCTGACGCATTACACCCTGTCGAAATGCTGTCGCCTAGCAAAACGACCGAAAGCGGTTCGCGGTCATGCAGTTTTTTCAATGTGCTGGGCAAAACGGTGGGGTCAAACGCAGGCATCTCAACTGGCCAATCGTCATTCATCTTTTCGTAAGTCACAAGCGTCTGCATCTGGTGATACTCGAGCGTGGCGCCAAACAAGATTTCTCCGTTGCCATCACGGTGTGTGAGTCGATGCCGCTGAGAATTGCCAGGACGCCGCAGATCCGACGGAGTGCTCGTCACAATCCGCGACCCCACCGGGATGACCAACTCACGCGAACCAGGCTCAAACCGATAGTCGACTCCCGCTTCGTAGGTGATCTCGCCCGACGAACTTTGAACGGAAACGATCTCTTTGATTGGAAACAAGACCTTACCGACGGCAGCCTCGGTCGGGCTTTGACGCAGGAATAGCACCGACTCGTCTTCGACGACTCGGCTGTTCCAAAACGGCTTCAGCAACTCAGGTGCGTAACGCCATGACACACTCTCTTGAGCGTTGACCGCAACGCCAGCCAACATTGTCAAACCGACAAGGATTCCAAGCAGTAGGCCATGTCTCATGTGTATAATTCCGATTCAAAATTCAATGATATTGAGAAGCGTCATGTTTCCCGCGGATTCTAAAGAGAGCGGAAAACGAAAGTGAATTTCCCAATTGTTCGCTACAGGGGAGGCAGGGAGGGCGAACGGAGATACACTATAGACTTCAAGTTGTACTATAAACTCTTTAGGAATGTGGGCGAGAGTATGAAATGTCGTGACGTGATCCGCAATTTTGTCTCGATAACGATCGTTTTGTGGGCGGGAACCGCTTTTGCAATCGAACCCACCGCCGCTCCCGTGCCCGCATCGCTGGCAGCACAGCAGATGACGCTTCCGCCCGGCTTCAAAGTCACGTTGCTTGCGGGTGAACCCGACGTCGTGCAACCGATCGCGATGACATTCGATGCGCGAGGAAGAATGTGGGTGGTGGAATGTTTGTCCTATCCCGGATGGAGCAGCGATGGCACCGGCAATGATCGCGTCGCGATTTACGAAGACACCGACGGCGACGGCGTGCACGACAAGCGGACCGTGTTCCTTGACAATGGAGCCAATCTGACGGGAATCGAACTAGGGTTTGGCGGCGTCTGGCTAACGGCCACTCCGAATCTGATCTTTGTACCGGATCGTGACGGCGATGATCGTCCGGACGGGCCTGCGGAAGTACTGTTAGATGGTTGGGATGTGAAGGCGCAACACAACGTGTTTAACGCTTTGGTTTGGGGACCCGACGGATGGTTGTACGGCTGCAACGGCATCCTATCGAATTCGACGATCGGAGCCCCAGGAACGCCAGAGGAGAAACGGACACGCATGAATTGTGGCGTGTGGCGGTATCATCCGACTCGCAAAACGTTTGATGTTGTCGCCAGTGGCACCACGAATCCGTGGGGACTCGATTTCGACGAATTCGGGCAAGCCTTTATCACCAATTGTGTGATCAAGCATCTGTTTCACGTTGTCCCCGGCGCCCACTATGACCGAATGTTTGGCCAGGACTTGAATCCCTATGCCTACACGCTGCTGCCAAGCTGCGCCGACCATATCCATTGGGGCGGCGGTCACTGGACTGAATCGCGATCCGGCGAAGCTCATGACGACGCAGGCGGTGGGCACGCCCACTCGGGGTGTGCGATCTATCTGGGAGACAATTTTCCGGCGGAATATCGCAACAATGTTTTCATGTGCAACATTCACGGCAGCCGGTTGAATCGAGACATCTTGGAGCGTAAAGGCCCCAGCTACGTGGCCCATCACGCACGCGATTTTGCACTCGCCAACGATCCCTGGTTTCGCGGAATCACGGTCAAGTGTGGGCCTGATGGCGGATTGTACTTTACCGATTGGAGTGACACCGGCGAATGTCACAATTACCAAGTTGTCGACCAATCGAATGGTCGCATTTATCGCGTGATCTATGGAGATGCAAAACGAACACCTCGCAATCTGGCGACCGCTTCGCATGCTGATCTGGTTGCGATGCAGTTTGATCCGAATGAGTGGAATGTCCGCCAATCACGGCGAGTTTTGCAAGAACGAGCGTCGGATCCAGAGGCGAAAGCCGAGATCGCTGGTCTGTTAGCCGAGTTGGAACCAACAGACGATCAGCAAGCGGTCCGCCAATTGTGGGCGTTGTACGCGGTCGGTGGAATGGATGCGATTGGCCAATCGGGAATCGTCCACGACGAATCGCCCGAGTGGGTTCGGTTCTGGATGATCCAATTGGCTGCGGACGAACCCACCGCGTGGTCGACGGAATTACGCGACATGATCGCTGCACACCTTGTCGAATCCACTCCACTGATCCGGCGTTCGCTCGCGTCGACATGCCAACGGCGAATCCGTCTAGGCCATTTCGACGAGGTGCGTGACATTTTGAAACAATTGATATCCACCCGTGACGATGCAGGCGACACCACGCTCGAGGCATTGAACTGGTACGCGGTGGAGCCGGTGGTTGCATCCCATCCCGAATTGGTGCTGCAGTGGATGCCGGAAATTACGATGCCGCTTGTCCGCAACCATGTGGCTCGGCGAATGTTGTCACTCGACAATGGCTTTGACCGACTGGCAACCCTGTGGCGTACCGCCGATCCAGCCGAGTGGCAGTTGGATACTTTGGCAGGAGCACTCCAAGCGTACGCGGGCGTCAAAAACATCGCGATGCCCAAGGCTTGGCCCGACACCTACGCGCGTTTACAAACGCATCCGGATGCAGACGTTCAACACGCAGCAAAATTGCTAGGCACGATCTTTGGCGACACGACCGTGATGGAAGACTTCCGCAATGTTGCGAGCGATCGAAACCAGGATCCGAAGCAGCGATTGGACGCGATTGAGATCCTGCTGACACGCAAGGCCGAGCGAATGGCTCCACTTCTGCAACGATTGCTCGACGACGCGGACTTACGAACCGCCGCGATACGCGGATTGGTTTCGATTGGCGGTGACGACGTTCCCCGGTTGCTGCTGTCTCGTTACCCGGACGTCACGGCGGAACAACGACAAGAGATCATTCAAAGTCTGACGACACGGCCGAAATATGCGTATCCGCTGTTGGAAGCGATCGACAAGGGGCGTATTCCACGAACGGATGTCTCGGCATTGATTGTCCGCCAATTGCAAGCGATCAATGACAAGGAACTTACCCGCCGACTGAGCGAAATCTGGGGCGAAGTCCGGCCTGTGTCGGAGACAAAACGCGAGTTAATTGAACAGTACCGAGCTGAATTTACTTCCGAGTCATTGGCGGCGGCGAATCTTGTCAACGGCAGAAAGGTGTACGCCAAGACGTGTGCGTCGTGCCACAAATTGTTTGGCGAAGGAGGCGGCTTGGCGCCCGAATTGACGGGATCTCAGCGAGCGAATCTTGACTATTTGCTAGACAACATCCTCGATCCGAGCGCGATCGTGCCAGCAAACTATCGTGTCACAATGTTGCTGTTGGATGACGGCCGGATTCTGCAAGGGGTGATCGCTGAGGAGAACCAACTTCAACTGACGCTACGGACCGCGACCGAAGAAGTCCTCGTCCCTCTGGACAGCATCGAACAGCGAAAGGGATCGAGTTTGTCGATGATGCCCGAAGGCATGTTGGAGCATTTAACTGCGCCGGAGCGACGCGACTTGATCGCGTACCTGCAATCGCCGGCAGGGGGCAAGCAGCATTCATCCAATCATCCGGTTGGGCAATAAGCGAGGTTTTGGGAAAGCTTTTCGCGCGGCACCACCAAAACAAGCTCGTGCCGAATGGCTCATAGGGTGGCCGCCACCTAACTGAAAAAACGGTTATCGCTGCGGGGCCGCGATCCGCTCCCAACATTCGGCATCGTTCTGCAGTGCCACCAATGGTGACAACCCCGCCTGGACGATTGACGCAATCTCAGCAGGAAAGTCTCCGGCAATGACTTCGAGATCTCCGGCGTCCTGCACTTTGAACCCTTGGGGAGCACGCAGGTAAACCACCGGCGGATTCATCATCCACTGGACAAAATGCTCGGCTAATCGTGGCGTGACACTCTCGTCGGCTTCGGGAAAATCACCATCAGCGATCAACACAAAATGACACGCTTTCATTTGGCGTGCGAACAATCGGTCGCACCCACGCTGCAGCACTCCGGCGATGCGGTGACGCAAAAACGAGACCTGCTCGTCAAACGGTTGTCCGAGATACGGATCTAAATTCCCATCGTCACTGCGTAGTAACGGAACAGGATTACCGGACGCGTCGAACGTCGCGGCATGCCAACAACCGGCAGCTGTATCAATCAACACGACCAAGGGTACAAGTTGCCGATCACTCATCATCAACCTTTGCACGCTGCAGGGATTGACGAAGGTTCGTCGTTTGAGACTTGAAACGGTCGAGCGTATCGTCGTCGAGCTTGGCGTCATCGACGGCGCCCGCGACACTGTCGGCATCATCGAAATAGGTACTTAAACCGTTCATCAGTTCGGCTTGGGCGTCAATGGCGTCGTGCCGCAGAGCCGCTTCTTTTAGCATTTCAAGCAAATCATCGGGATCCCATGGTTTGGTGATATAGCGGTACAATTCGCCTTGGTTGATCGCATCGACCACCGCTCGCGTATCCGCATACCCGGTAAAGATAATCCGGATGGCTTCGGGGTGAGCATTCCGCACCTTCTGCATCAATTCGGATCCTGTCATCGACGGCATTCGTTGGTCTGTCATGATCACATGCACCGGGTGCTCTTCCATGATCTGAAGAGCCTCCGTCCCGCTGGTGGCCGTATGGACGGTGAAATCACGTCGCAATAGCCCCGTCAACGAGAAAAGGACATCGGGTTCATCATCGACAATCAAAATCGAGTGCGACTTAGCCATTCGTTGTTCCGCCTGCTTCTATGTATATCGTTAACCGGTACCTTGATTCACTCGAGGCAATTTAACTTGTACCGTCGTTCCCTGCCCCAACTCACTTTCGATGGCAATCGAGCCACCGTGGTCACGGACCACCGCGTAGCTAACCGCCATACCAAGCCCCGTTCCCGTGCCAACCGGTTTCGTTGTAAAGAACGGCTCGAAGACGGAGTTTTTGGTTTGCGCATCCATCCCGCATCCGTAATCTTGAACTTCGATACGAATCCAATCGGGATCGCTCGCCAAGCG
>NZ_JBFHFD010000107.1:0-17499 GCF_041583735.1 Novipirellula sp. | reverse complement strand
GCCGACGACGTCCAAACCACGCGTCGGTTCGTCCAACAACATTACCGGGGGGTCGTGAATCAAACCACGCACGAGCGTCACTCGTTGGCGTTGCCCGGTGCTGAGTGTGCCGGCGCGACGATCGAGCAAATGCTCGATTCCCATCAGCTTGGAAAGCTCTTCGGCGCGAGTTGCCGCGAGATCAGGATCGACGGCATACAGATCGCCGAAATACAGCAACATCTCGCGTACACTCAGCCAGGGATAAACGCCGTCATTGGACGAAACAAATCCCAATCGCGACTTCACTGCGATCGGATCGATCGTGGTGTGAATCCCATCGACTGCCGTGTAGCCGCTGTCGGGTTCAAGCAACCCGAGAATAATTCGCAGCGTCGTTGTCTTGCCCGCTCCGTTGGGTCCCAATAACCCGTAGACCTCTTTCTGTGGCACCGTCAACGACAAGTCGTCCACCGCGCGGACTTCGCCGTCATCGAGCGAAAAAGTTTTAACGAGCGAACGGACTTGAAGCATTCGAATATCGACCGTCAGAAAAGTTCGAAAAAGCGTTTGGTCTCACCAGCATACCCGACGGACGATCACGCCTGGGGCTCGGTCATTTTCCAAGGATCGAGGGCTTCGGTCAGTGTGCCCTCGGGCAAAATCCCCTTTTCGCGACACAGTTCGCGAATCGTTTGTCCCGATGCAAACGCTTCCTTGGCCAATTTCGCTGCTTGCTCGTAACCAATCAGCGGATTCAAACTGGTGCACATCGACAAGCTCTTCTCGACCGACGCTTCGCAGGCCTGGGCGTTCGCTTCCATTCCGTCGAGACAAAAGTCAACAAACGCATCGCAGCCACTCGATAACAAGTGAATCGATTCGAGAATCGTATGCCCCATCACTGGCATCATAATGTTCAGCTGGAAATTGCCTCCCGCTGCACCACTGACCGTGATGCAGGTGTCGTTGCCCATCACGCGAGCGGTCAACTGCATCATCGACTCGCACATGACCGGGTTGACTTTCCCTGGCATGATCGAGCTGCCGGGTTGGCGACTTGGCAATTGGACTTCAAAAAATCCACAGCGTGGACCGCTGCCCAACCAACGGATGCTATTGGAAACGTTGAACAACGTCTGCGCGATACATTTTAGTTCGCCGTGCGAATGCACCAAAGCGTCTCGCGTTGCATTGGCTTCGAAATGATTCACCGCTTCGACAAACGCGATGCCGGTTTTGTTCGCCAATTCCTTGGCAACACGGGCACCGAATTCAGGATGAGTATTGATGCCGCTGCCCACCGCCGTGCCACCGACGGCCAATTCCAAAACCGCATCCCGCGCTGCTTCGGCTCGCGAAATCGATAACTCTAATTGACGAGCGAACCCACCAAATTCTTGCCCCAAACGCAGTGGCGTTGCGTCCATCAAGTGAGTGCGGCCGATCTTGATGATCTTGTCCCACTGTTTTGCCTTCTCCGCAAGCGACTCATGCATTTTGCGAAGCGCTGGCAATAGTTTTGTTTGAATCTGAATCGCCGTCGCGACGTGGATCGCAGTGGGGAATGTATCGTTCGTACTTTGCCCCATGTTTACATGGTCATTGGGATGAATCAATTTTTCAGTGCCCAAACGATCGCCACCGGCGATCTCGATCGCACGATTGCTGATCACCTCGTTGACATTCATGTTACTGCTGGTCCCCGATCCCGTTTGAAAAACGTCGATGGGAAACTGGTCCGCTAACTTGCCATCGGCAACCTCTTGAGCCGCTTGTAGCATCGCTTTGACCTGCGCGTCAGTGAGCGGATTTTTCCCACTTGCGGTCAATTTTTCGAGATCACGGTTGGCAACGCCGCAGGCGAATTTGACCAATCCCATGGCCGAGATCATCGACGGCATCAATTCCCAACCGCTGATCGGGAAATTTTCGACAGCGCGCTGAGTCTGGGCTCCGTAATAGGCCTCGGCGGGCACTTGAACGTCGCCCATAGAATCATGTTCGGTGCGGTACTGGGTCATCGGTTTCACTTCGTCGATTGCGGGATTCAAAAACGTTCGCTAGGGCAGTCATCATAAAGCGCCGATGGACGTTTTGACGAGGCGGCTAGCGGGCGAGGATTGCCCTCGGCAGAAGCCCCACAATTCTTTGCGACCCTTTGGCATCCCTTCTGCCCCCACCACGGGCGTTGAGAAAGTGTTTAGAATTGGCAGCTGATTAGAATTGGCAGTTGAATTACTCGCTCCCCACCTCATCCCCCCTTTTTCTTCACGGCTCCCGCATGACGCGACCCAGATTGGTTTTTCTCGTTTTATTGCTACTCACCCTGGCCCTGTGCGCCATCCCCATCGAGGTGGTCGCTCAAACCGCCGCGCCGGCCCCAGACGCTTCACTTGCCGAAACGATCTCTGGCACCTCTGCCGAGCTTGTGACCAGCGGCAGCACGCTGAACCAGACCCCGGTGCTAATTTTGGCGGTGGGCATTTTTTGCGTGTTGGGGATGATCATTGCCTTGAAGCTAAACGCGTTTCTGGCGTTGATCATTTCAGCCTTAATCGTCAGCTTGCTGGTGGGGCTCACGCAGGGCGGATCAGCGGGAGCTCGAATGGACGCTGTCGTCTCGGCCTTTGGTAGCTCCGCCGGCAGCATCGGTATCGTGATTGCGATGGCAGCCATCATCGGCAAATGCATGCTCGATAGCGGAGCCGCCGACCGCATCGTCCGCAGTGCCGTTAACATCACCGGAGAAAAGAAGGCATCGATCGGCTTGATGGTCAGCGGCTTTGTGCTCGCGGTACCTGTCTTTTTTGACACCGTCTTTTACCTGCTGGTCCCGCTTGCGCGAAGTTTGCATCGCCGCACCAACAAGCACTATCTTCGTTACTTGATGGCGATTGCCACGGGCGGAGCGATCACGCACACATTGGTTCCCCCCACCCCGGGACCGCTGCTTGTCTCCTCGATTCTCGGAGTCGAGATTGGCATGATGATGTTGGTGGGGACCCTTGTCGCCTTGCCAGCGGCGATTGTGGGTTTGATTTTCTCAATCGTGATCGACAATAAGAGTCCCGTCGAAATGCGGCCTCTCGGAGCCAACGAAAACAAACACAAGCCGTTGCTTGATAATCAGTTGCCCTCGTTCTGGATCGCGTTATTGCCGGTGATCTTGCCCGTGGTGTTGATTGGGGCCGGCACGCTTGCGACCACCGTGGCGGATCGCGAAGACCGCGCGATGTTGAGCGTTGCCGACATCAAGGATTTTGATGCGTTAGCCAACGAACTCGCCGCTGCGACGCCCAATTCACCGGCTGGCCGCGTGATGGCAAGCAGTGTCCTGAACGACAATGAGCTGGCACTGCTGAAGAAACCTGCAGCCAGTGACGCCGCCAAGAGCGAAGTCGTCGCGGTGCTGAACGAAGTGCTGCTAGACCAAGAACTGTATGCCGAGCAAGCGTTCCTGGGCGTTGCCTTGTCGGATGTATCGAAGGCAAAAATCGGCGCCAACCAACTGCGGATGAAACCGGTCGACCGCCGACGCATGAACCGCGCCTTGCTCGAAGACGCCTTTCCCAATCTGATTGCATCGCATGATTGGAATTCTCCGAAACGTGAACTCGCCGATTCATTGTCGCTGTGGAGCAACCCGAACTTTGCATTGCTGTTGGCGGCGATCTGCGCGATGTTGACGCTAAAGGTCGTGCGTCACTTGAGCTGGCGTGATCTTGCCGTGGACGTCGAAGAATCCCTCATGAGCGGTGGGGTGATTATCCTGATCACCGCCGCCGGCGGAGCATTCGGGTCGATGCTGACCGACACCAACATTAGCGACACGATCCAGCAAGCGTTCCAAGATCAGGGCGGCTCGGGACTGGCATTACTTGTGCTGGGATGGAGTATTTCTGCGGTGCTGAAGGTCGCCCAAGGCAGCAGCACGGTGGCGATGATTATCGGTGCGGGAATGATGTCAGCGATCATCGGAGACGTTAAACCGGAATACAACATGGTCTATGTCGCGACCGCCGTGGGCGCCGGATCGCTGATGGGCAGCTGGATGAATGACAGCGGTTTTTGGGTGTTCACCAAAATGGGTGGATTGACCGAAGGGGAATCGCTACGTAGCTGGACGCCACTATTGGCGGTATTGTCGCTGGTAGGCTTATTGGCGACATTGGTGTTAAGCCAATTACTTCCGCTGCGAGCCAGTATGTGAGCGTGTCGTCAACAACACCGCAGAATCCCTCTTCCGAGAAGCAACCGGATTCGAGCGAACGCGTGGCAAGCCCAAGATTACTGGGCTGCGCCGCAACACTCGGCTCGGTGGTGGTGACGTGTCTGCTGTTGTTTTTCAATGCCTCGTTTGTGATGGCACTGCTGACCGCGGCCGAATCCAAATTTCCGATTTGGGCCAAAAACGCCGAGGCGTCTCAGTTTATTTTGTTTACGACGCCGCTCGTGCTCGTTGTACTGCAGTGGATGTTTATCGATTACGCCCGCAGCCGGTTCCGCCGTTAGGCTCCGCCTGTGAAATCGGGTGGGGGCCGTCGGTATTAGCGATTACAATAGCCTGAACTTCCCGCTGGATCGCAATGGTGAAAACGCGTCTCCACACCAAACGGGTGGTGCTTATCGCGGTGCGACGCAAGCCCAATAAAGTAGATGGCATTGGGCGTGGGGCCTCGCCCGGTCCTGTTCGAATTATACTTTTCTGCTGCTCTGTTAACCAAAAAAGATGTCCGAAACTCGCTTGCCGAAGCCTTACCGAAGCCGACTTAAACGCGTCATTGGTGCAGCAATACGGATTGTCGCCATCGGATACGCAACCATCCTGGTCTTCATGGTCGCCATGGAAACTCGTTTGGTCTATCCCGGTGCGTTCATGAACATTCCACCGCAATCCGTCGCAGGAGTCGTCTCCGTCAACTATGAATCGGCCGATGGCACAACGTTGACGGGACAGCTTTACGAACATCCCAACGCCAAGCACACGCTTTTGTATTTTCACGGCAACGGCATCACGGCAGCTCGTGAAAGCACCACTGCGGCTTGGCTTGGTGATCAGTTAAACGCCAATGTATTCGTCGCTGAATACCGCGGTTTTGACGGCATGGATGGATCCCCTGATGAAGCCGGCGTGATCGCAGACGCATTGGCCGCTCGTGATTTTGCGTGCCAGCGGTTTTCGATTCCTCCAGACCAATTGATCCTGTACGGGCAATCGCTCGGTGGCGGTTGCGCGGTCGCTGTCGCCGCCCAGGGAGGCGCCAAACTGCTCGTCCTGGATCGCACATTTGATCGAATGGTTGACGTCGCAGCGGGAATGTATCAATTCATCCCCGTCAATTTGTTGATGCGCAATCGTTACGATTCGATCGCCCGAATTAAAAATTACTCAGGGCCTCTTGTTCAGATCCATGGCACCAGCGACCGCTTGATTCCGATCAAGCATGGCAAACACTTGTATGCCGAGTCCCCCTGTTCACCAAAACATTTCGTCGAGATTGACGAAATGGGACACAACGATCCCACGCCACCAAGTGCGTGGGAAGAGTGCCGTGAAACAATCGACACTTTCTTGTCAACCTCCCCCTAACAAACGCCTTCCCATGAAAACCACTTGCCTCGCGTTTGCTTGTTCTCTGCTGCTATCGACGCCACTCGTCGCAAAAGAACCCGCGGCGTCGACGTCTGACGCGGCTAGTCCTCTGTACTCGATGATCGATGCGGCCAAGCAAGTGCCGAAGATGCGTTGGGAAGAGCAATCGGGGCCGGTGCACCAATTAATCTACGAAGGCGAGTCGTACCAGGGACATCCAACGGAAGTATTTGCCTTTTACGCTTCCCCAAGCACGCTGAGCGAAAACTCCGGCGCGGCGACCCCAGACAGCCAAACGAAGTACCCGGCAGTCGTGCTGATCCACGGAGGGGGCGGAACCGCGTTTGCCGAGTGGGCATGGCTGTGGGCCAAACGAGGCTATGCCGCGATCGCCATGGATTTGGCCGGTTCACGTCCAATCGACCCGGTTTACGATCCCAACACCGGAACCCCGATTCGCAATCAAACCGTACGACGCGAAACAAGAACACGTTTGCCGCTTGGCGGACCGGACCAAGGACACGACACCAAGTTTGATTCGATTGGTGCCGATGTTTCCGATGATTGGCCCTACCATGCCGCATCCAGCGTGCTTCGCGCTCATTCACTGATCCGCTCGTTTGACGAAGTCGATGCCGAACAAACCGCAGTCACGGGAATCAGTTGGGGCGGTTACACGACGTGTCTGGTTGCATCGCTTGATGATCGCTTCAGCGCCGCGGTTCCCGTTTATGGTTGCGGCTTCTTATTCGAAGGCGAGTCGGTTCAGAAACCCTCGATCGACAAATTGAATGATCGTCGCAACGCCTGGATCAAAGCTTACGATCCCTCGAGTGTGCTGACACAGTGCCGTGTTCCAATCCTGTTTGTCAATGGAACCAATGACATTCACTATCCGCTAGACAGTTATCAAAAGAGCTTTGCTGCGGTTCCAGGTGAAAAGCAGATTCGCATCGAAGTCAACATGCCGCATGGGCATCCGGCCGGTTGGGCTCCGAAAGAGATCGGAATCTTTATCGATTCGCATTGTCGCGGCGGCGTGCCGCTGGCGACGCTTGAAACTCCGGTCGTGCAAGAAAACGAGGTGCACGTCCAGTATAAAAGCCAAACTCCGCTCGAATCAGCGACACTGCATTACACGACCGACACCGGACTGCGATCCAAACGCAAATGGAAAAGTATTTCCGGCAAAATCACCGATGCGGTTGTCATCACCGCCGCTCCACCCCAAGACGCAAACACTTGGTTCGTCTCGGTCACCGACCAACGTGACGCGATGGTGACCACGCCCGTTCAGTTTCAAGGCGCCACGTCAGAGTAGCAGTGTCTTCTGTGGGATAGGCTTCCAGCCTGTCGGAGCATCTACCACCGAAACTCTTGGCGAGTTTCGCTACGGGAAAATGCGAATGGCGGACTACGACGTGCGTGTTACGCCACGATTTCGCGGATGTCGATCAAATGCAATTGCCGGCCTTCGTGGTGCGGCGAATCAATCACCACCGACTTGCCGTCGTTACTGTTTCGTGGATGAGTGTCACAACGCCACTCGCCGGTATATTCGGGCGGCGAATAGAACTGACCGAGCGGAACCACTCGATTGGACGGCACATGGTACAGATAGGGATTCTGCGTGCGTGCCCCTTTTTGCGGATAGGTGTCGTTGAGAATCCACTCGTTATCGGTATTGGGCACATACGTGTTGTGCCCATTTTGCGTCATCACTCCTTCGCCCACCGTTTGAACTTCGTCACTTTGATCGCGAAACAGATAAAAACCTGACGACTTGCCCGTCGGTTTCGTCCAGGCACAGACATGCGACGGATCTCGCCAAATGAAATGGGACGTTTCTCCCGAAGGATCAAGGATATAGGGATCGCTACCGTCCATGCCGACGGTAAACATTCTCGTTGTGAAGCGTCCCGCCGGTTCGGCATCGGGCCCATCGCCAGTACTCTCACGCCAGCGATGCAAAACGATGAATCGCGAGCTATCGGGGCTGACGAGCAGATGGTTAAAATAGTTCCACTTATCGGCTAGCGATTTGCCTTGATAGTCGATCCGAGCCGCTACGGCGAGCGAAAAGATCAACTCGGACTCGCCCGTTTCCATGTTCATTTTCCAGACACCCGAGTCCTCAGGTGCTCGCAATTGCGAGCATGGATCGGTCAAACCGACGTACCCATAGCCGGGACGCATCCGCTGGATCCGTGAAAAGTCGGCCGTGATCGCCCATTTCCCGTCTCCGCTGAGTGCATAGATGGGACGCGGCAGTGTGCGAAGCTTTTTGGTCTTTACATCCAGTACGCGGCAAACATGTTGGTCGCCTTGGCGATCATTCCAAACCACTTCGGATTCGGATTGCGGCCGCCACTGCAGCATACAACCTTGCTGCCATCCCCACGCACTGCTTTTTCCGAGCGGGATCCACTTGTCATTGTCCGCGGTGTCGACCATGCCCACACGGATCGTGTCGTCCGCACGCGGAGTGCGATGCTCGAACGCCACTTCGCCTGAGAGGACAAATCGATTGGTCGGATCAAATTCAAGTTTGTCGTAGTAACCGAACCAGTGATTCAGGGGCCCTCGAGTGATCTGCCGCACCGGCGGAAGCGAGTCGGCCGCTTGGGCACTCGCTTGATCGGCATGGCAGATTCGGCCGACCGACGCCAATGCGGTTGCCGAAGCAATGGTTTTTAGCGTGTTTCGTCTTGAAGTTACAAGATTCATGGGGAGGGAATACCTAGTCGTATTTTGGGGCGGGGGAGGGCAGGGGGGAGCGAACTTTCATGGACGTCACGTGTCGCCCATTATAACGGAATCGTCGTCAGCGCTGCTTGGGGGTGGCATGAAAACGAAGTCGGTGATGCTACACTGTGGCCGATCGTGAAAAAGTCATCCACTTAGCCACCCACCCTAATTGATTGATTCCCAAAGGATATAGAGTTATGCCAATTTGCCGATTCAGCGACGCTGAGGGGAACCCACAGTTTGCGATTTACGAGGGGTCGCGGATCTGTCCGCTCTCATCGCTGACCGATACTCCGGTGACCCAAGCGGAAATTTTGGCGGGAGGTGCGAAGTGGCTCGCGGAACTGCCCAAACCGACCGAGTCGCAGTGGCAAGCGGCGCCCGACAAGCTGCTGCCTCCGATCGACACCCCCGAAAAGTTGATTTGCATCGGCTTGAATTACCGGGATCACGCAATTGAAACGGGATCTGAAATCCCCTCGGAACCCGTCGTGTTTAGCAAGTTCAATACGGCACTCGTTGGGCATGGCGATGAAATTCGCTTGCCGCGTGTTTCAAACGAAGTCGATTACGAAGCGGAATTGGTGGTCGTGATCGGAAAAACGGCCAAGCATGTTTCCCAAGATGACGCGATGAATCACGTCTACGGATACACGTGCGGCCACGATGTCTCGGCTCGCGATTGGCAGAAAGGACGCCCCGCCGGCCAATGGTTGCTCGGCAAAAGCTTTGACACGTTCGCCCCCGTGGGGCCCTGCATCGTCACCACGGGTGAATTGGCGGACCCCAGCGATGTACGAGTAAAAATGCATCTCAACGACGAAGTCGTGCAAAACAGCACCACCGCTCAGCTGATTTTTGATATCGGCGAATTGATCGTGCATCTGACGAAAATCATGACGCTCCACCCCGGCGACCTGATTTTCACGGGCACTCCCCCCGGCGTCGGTGTCGCCAGGAAGCCGCCGGTTTTCTTAAAACCTGGCGATGTCTGCAAAGTGGAAATTGAGGGGATTGGTACCTTGAGTAATCCCTGCGTCGCGGAATAAACGATGCGGTGATTCGAGATCAACGCTAGGTCTATAAAAGCTAGCAACCACGATCCGTTTTCTTTCGCTAATCCTCAAGGTCTACCTGACCGATACAATCCTGTATGCGGTGATGGTGGATGCGCGACCTGAGTGATTGCGCTGCAGAGCAGCGTGATGGGTCACAATTGCTGAGATCCCCACACTCACCGCCGGACGATTCGCAAATTCGCGTCATTTCGGCATGGGGAGGTAAGCAAACGTGGTTGAGCAGGGTACCGCTGCACTACCGTCGCCACACGCAGGCGGGGCAATGGATGATCCCACGCCAAGCGAAGGCCCCTTCGTCCGCTGGGTGATGGAATGGGGATCGGCCGTGGTCGATGGCGTGACGACGGTGGGTGACATCGCCATCTTCGCATGGAAGATGTTTGTTTGGTTGTTCACCCGGCTGCCTCGTCGTGGCACGATTTTGCCGAATTTCTACCAGGTCGGTGTGCTCAGTTTGCCTGTCGTCGCGTTGACTGGCACGTTCATCGGGATGGTGCTAGCGGTCAACAGCTACTACCAATTTCATGCCTTCGGACTCGAAAATCGGCTGGGGGTCGTCATCAACACCTCGCTGGTCCGCGAACTGGGTCCGGTCCTTGCCGCCACGATGCTAGCAGGCCGTGTGGGCAGCGCCATGGCAGCGGTCTTGGGGACAATGCGAGTGACCGAACAAATCGATGCACTCACCACGATGGGTGCCGATCCGATTCATTACTTGGTGGTGCCCCGATTCTTGGCCTGCATTTTGCTAATCCCTGCGCTGACGATCATGGCCGATTTCATGGGGATTGTCGGGGGCTATTTTTACAGTGTCGTGATTCTCGGAATCGATCACGCCGCCTACTTGAACCATTCGCGTGAAGGCGTTCGAGGCTTTGACCTGTTTAACGGCATCTTCAAAAGCTTCTTCTTTGGCGGCGTGATTGCAATCGTCAGCTGCTACCGAGGATTTAATTGCCAAGCCGGTGCCGAAGGGGTTGGCAAAGCTGCCACCGCGGCGTTCGTCTACTCGTTTGTTTTGATCCTGGCGATCGACTTGGCGCTCAACATTTTCTTGGATGCGTTGTACTTCAAACTGTATCCCGAAGGAGCGTCGATCTTATGAGCTCTGACGACGATTACGAATACGAACTTGATCCTGAACCCAATCGAAGCGATACCTCTGAATCATTGATCGAGGTCGATGATCTGAGCGTGGTGTTTGAAAAGCAAACGATCCTGCAAGACATCAACGTCTCGATTTTGCGAGGCCAAACGATTGCGGTGATCGGTGAAAGTGGCTGTGGCAAAACGGTCTTCATGAAAACGTTGGTCGGTTTGATCCAACCGACGCAAGGAGCGATCACGTTTGACGGTCGCCGTTTCGATGAAATGGGGATGGCCGAACTAACGCAAACCCGTAAGCGGTTCGGTTTTGTCTTTCAGAACGCAGCGTTATTCGACAGCATGTCGATCTTCGAGAATGTGGCGTTTCCGTTGCGGCAGAACGAAGTCGTGGCGGAAACCGAAGTTCGCGACCGAGTGATGCAGCATCTATTGGAAGTCGGATTGCCTAGCGAGGTCGCGCGGAAATATCCGGCCGAATTGTCCGGTGGGATGCGAAAACGGGTCGGACTCGCGCGAGCATTGATCTTGGAACCGGAATTGGTCGTGTACGACGAACCGACCACGGGACTCGATCCGATCATGAGCGACGTGATCAACGAATTGATCCTCGAAACGCGGCGGCGGTATCCGGTGACCAGCATCGTGGTCACGCACGACATGCACACCGCTCGCAAGGTCTCGGACCGCGTGCTGATGTTTTACCCGCGACGACGCTTGAGCCCACACGAGTCGCAAGTGTTATTCGATGGATCGCCCAGTGATCTTGAACACGCTGACGATCGACGCGTTCGACAATTTGTTCGTGGCGAAGCGGGTGAACGGTTGAAGGAGATGTCGCTGCAAAGCGAAGGCTAAGAAAATATCATGGACGATAATAAACTACGGTTTGGCGTTGGGGTGTTGGTCGTTTCGTCGATCGGCATCGGCATCATTTTGACGTTTTTGTTCGGTGCGTTCCCCAACGTTCTGAATCAAGACTACACGTTATTGGTTGAGTTCCCGTCGGCCGAAGGAGTCAGCCCGAACACCCCCGTGCTGCGTGATGGTGTGCGGATTGGCCGCGTTGATGAAATATCGCTGATTCCCAAAGGGGGCGTCTTGGTAACGTTGGCGATGGACAGCTCCAAACCGATCGACCATCACTACATTCCCACGATCGGAAACAGCTCGCTTGTAACTGGCGATGCCGCGATCGAATTCGTGCGTGCGACAGAGCAAGAGCTCGAAAAAGAACTAGGGGGCAAGATGGAACTCGTGAATACCCCTTTCGCCCACGAAGAATATTTGGACTACGGCAAAAAATCAAAAAACCCACTCAACACACTCTACAGCATGGAAGGGCAGATGTTGGAGACGATGGAATCGATCCGCAAAGCGGGTGATTCGATTGCCTTGGCGGGTGACAACGTCAACCAGCTTGCCGTCGAAGTGAAAAACACAGTGGGTGGGGCTGACCAAAACATGGACCGCTTGGCTCAGGAAGCGGTCGAAACGCTCGAAGAATTCCAAGGAGCGATTCGAGATGTGCGAAAAACCGTGGGCAATCCTCTAATCCAAGATGGACTCGAACGATCGATGGCCCAGCTGCCTGAACTGCTGATGAACGCTCAGAAAACACTCGATAGCACGCGAGAAACCTTCGAAAGTTTCCGCCGCGTCGGCGACCGATTCGAACGCGTCGGTGCCACAGCAGAAGAGACGATTGCGACGGCGCAGCGATCGGTGGCAAGCTTTGATCGCACGATGATGAATGTCGAAAAATTCACGCAGCCGCTAGGGGAACGTAGTGGCGAATTGATCGAGCAAGTGCTGCGGACGCTGGCGAGTGCCGACGTTGCACTGGCGGAACTCGAAACGTTGGGCCGCGCGGTCAACAACAGTGACGGATCCTTTAAGCGATTCCTCGAAGACGACGAAATCTACTGGCAGGTTCGCCGTACCATCGAAAACATCGAACAGGCTTCCGCACGTATTCGCCCAATCATGGATGACGTTCGCATCTTTAGCGACAAAATCGCACGTGACCCTCGCGAACTCGGCGTCCGTGGCGCTCTGTCTAAACGCCCCTCCGGTGCAGGGTTTAAATAGCCGGTGTGAAACGATCCGTCACCTCTCCCGGCGCAGCTGGGAGAGGTCGAACGGGCCCTTCAGGCCTCGTTCGGGTGAGGGCCGACCGCGCAACTTAACGTGCAGTGGGCCTCAACTTGCTCGGACGCCCTCATCCGAGCATCGCTGAAAGCTCTGCTCGACCTCTTCCAATACTGCGTTTGAGAGAGGTGACAGCAGGCTGCAGTGAATATAACGTTCGAGGAACACCGGGTGGCTTACGCTGCACCGCCAAAAAAGGTGCACACCATTGCGCCACGAGAACCCCTATCTGGACTTGTGTTGGTGGGGCAACTTCAATTTGCAGAGCAGGACTGGGTAGGGCAGGGGAGCGTTATCGCTTCAACGCGTCGCTCAAAAACTTGTGTAGCGCCGCGGCTGGCTGGTAACCCGTGCGGTGCCCCACAATCTTGCCTTCGGGAACGCCAATCAGTGTGGTGGGATACGCCGTAACGTCGATACGTCCCAGCGTCGCTTCGTTCTCTTGAGGCGTCAACAGAATTGCGACGAAGTCTTGCGAGACACGTTGCTCGACCGTTTCATTGCTCCAAGTATCACGTTTCATCGCGTCGCAATAAACGCAGTGATCGGTCGAGATATAGATCACCATCGGTACATTGCGTCGGCGTGCTTCTTGCCAACCCGAACGCAGCGTTCGGTGCCATGTCACGCGAGGTTTTGCCGCGTGGTTTGAAGGGACCAACTCGGTATAGGTCGGCATCTCGGCAACGACGTTACCGGCATGCCCACAGACGGTCATGATTGCAACCAATGCAACTGCCAACCCCATCATGGGCTTGGTACAAACCATGATTCGTTTCATGGCGTTTTCTCCGAAAAGAAATGGAAAGATTTTGAAAAGCAACCTCTATTAGGCGAGGCAGACTAAATACCCCAATCCTCAAAGGCAACACTCATCCCCCAATAGAGCGTCAAAAAACGGCCCAAATTCACCAGGACAGCGAACGCCCAAAAGTGGTTGTCCCTGGCAAAAGCCGAGCAATTCTGCGTTTCGCAAGCTTGTTTCTCAGTCTGCTGCCTTGGCCCCTCGGGCAAAGCCGCTGCGGCTCGCGTTTTCGATACACCTGCAGCCAGCAGCCTGGGGCAACAGCAACAATCGGACGTTAGAAATCCGTTGAAACACTCTCGCGCGAGGCACGCGTTCCCAGAGCTCCCCATAAACCATAGGGACTTTTTGATCCCGCCGGGACCACGCTATTGATTCCCGCGCTGAGCGCATCGCAGTAAACGCAGGGCGAGTTTGAATTGCCCGCCTCGATCGAATCAGTAACGAACTTTACCGCACCATCGGCCATCAAAATATGCACACCGCCTTGATGCCGACTGCTTGCTGGCGCGATCCCGTAGGTGTCGGATTGACCGACCAGACAGACCTCGGAATTAGGCGAAAGGATCGTATTGAATTGCGATTGCAACGTATGGAAATCGGCCCATCGGAATCCTCGCTGAGAAACCGCTCCATACACCTTCGCACCACTCGTCCAAAACTGCGGCCGAGCCGTATCGATATAGCCAAGATCAAAACATCGCTTGGGATTATCGGCCACTTTAAAAAAACCACCCTTGGCATTGGAGAAGCCCACGGATCGATTATCGCGATCGCCTAAGCCTGTCATGATTTCGCCCACCGCGATTGTATTGGACAAACCATCGATAAAGTCACGGAACCTGATACTCTTGCGTGGCACAAATGCACCGCGTAAACCACAGCGGGCACGTTTCTTGGCGATGGGGTCGCGGTTATACAACCAACGTGTTCCACTCCAAACCGTGACCCCATGTTCGGCATCATAGAAACCGTCGCCGGTACAAGCGGCATAGTTCGTTCGCCCCAACGCGGGCACCCCACGGCCGGGATCGCTAGGACAACGAAACGTCGAAATCTCGGTCGCCCAGGGTGGGTAATTGCCGTTCCAAGGGCGAGGACCAAAGGCAGGCCAAATGTCGCCATCGGACTCCAACATCGGCTCGCTCAACTGTTCCCACAACGCCTGCTGTTCGACAAACGGCAACAGCCCCACCAAATAGGTCAGCTCGAGGCGTGTAAACGCGGAACCATCTTTTTTGTCGGCAAGCGACGTGCTGTTGGTGTTTTCGTTGGTGGGCCCCACTCCGTGAATCGGCAGCTGATGGTAGGCGGAATGATAGTTGTGCAGCCCCAGCCCAATTTGCTTGACATTGTTACTGCAACTCATCCGCCGCGCCGCTTCGCGAGCCGCTTGGACCGCAGGCAATAGCAATCCAACTAACACGCCGATGATAGCGATTACAACCAGTAGTTCGACTAAGGTAAATGCGAGTGAAACGCGAAAAGAGACTCGTGTCGTCATGGCGGATCTTTCAATACGATCCCGCTCAATTCCAACCTCGCGATGCTTTTGAATCTTGCGATACTTGACCGACCATGCTGTCTGTTCGAATGTGTCGAATCCGTCAAAGCCGATCGGACAAAAGGAGTGTTGCAACAAGCCGCAACGTCGTGGTGGTTTTCCTACTCTTCTCGTTCTGCCTCGGACGCCGATTCTTCTTCAGCCGCCTGAGCCATGATCTCGTCGTAAGAATACTCGTCACTTTCTTTGACCAAGCTTTCACGCGGTTCCCCACAGCCTGTCACGAGACAGAGCGTGGTGGGAATCGCCAGCAAGAAAAGCCCGATGCGAAGGACGGCTAAGCAAGCCCCACGCCTTGGCTTTGCGAAAGAAGCGTGCGAGAGTGAAACACGTCGCAGAAGACTCATCCGCTGCCCCCGGGGTTGCAAGCTGAGTGAGTAGGGTGATTAGAAACTAGTACAATCGTCCCCTTGTTCTAACGCGACCGACGCAGCATTACCAGTTTTTTGCCGCCAAGTTTTCAACAAAACCATGCTGCGGAGTTACGATAGACGAAGTTCAATTCGCAGTGAATCTTGCTGACGATGCTTTTTAAGCAGCGTTCCCAACCATGGTCGGCCAGCTTTTCAAGTGGCAACCGTCATGGAGAACGCGGTGTGCAAGCAGCGGACAGTGTCGCGAACGGGTGAGATTGAACGGGTGAGATTGAACGTAGCGACATTGAGCGTGGCGACACTGGACGCTGCCACATCAAACGAGAGCGAAAATCGCCCGCGTCCATTCAATGCGAACCACGTTAACGGCTTGGAGAGTCGTGCGACTAAGCACGACGACGAAACCTAGATCCCCAACGCTTGAGTGACCAAGGTTTGGATCGGCGAAATCTCGGATTTCGTTACGTAGATGCGGTCACCGGTTTTCAGCGCGTAGTCCGACTCGGGCAAGACCACCGTGTGACTTTCGTTCATACGAACTTCCATACGGATACCTCCGATGGCTTGCGGCGAACTGCGATACAGAATCGCGTTGACCGACCCAAGTTTCTGTAACACCCCGGTCTGCTTTAGCAGATCGCTGACAAAAACCGATCGACCACTCGATTCGGGCGGCAACGGCAGCACACGAACGGGTTCATCCTTGTCGACCGCAACTTGCAAGACAATGGAGTTTTCCGCCTGGGCTTGCCGCACTTTCTGATAGACCATCGCATCCATCGTCTCATCGAGCCCACGATGACCTCCCGCCACTCCCGACGCGACGTAGTTCGTCCCCGGCTCGGCTGGGTTGAATCCTGGCAAATTGAAGGCAGAACATCCCCCGCTCAATCCAATGACCAAAACGGAAAGAACGAGAGCCGAGGCCAGACTCGCCGAAGAAGGGAAGACCAAGCCCACGCAGCGGTCGCCTTTGAGGGATGGGCACATGTGAAATCTCGATAAATGGATGTCGGTGTTAAACTTTGCCGGTTAGGTCAGATAAACCATCCAATCGACATTTCGGGGCCAAATCATCACCAAAAACCGAAAAGTCATAAAATTCGTTGAAGAACCGGTCAAGAAATGCTGTTTCCTGCTTCACGTGGGAACCATCGATCGCTATAGTGCCGGGCTTCCCAGAACTTGAAATTTTGCTTTTTACCACGCTAAGTGGCGGAGAAGATCGATGGCACGGCAATGTGAAACGTGCGGTAAGAGCGTCCAAATGGGCAACCGAATCGAAACACGTGGTAAGGCCAAATACCTTGGTGGTGTTGGTACGAAGATCACCGGATGTACACGCCGGAAATTCGTCCCGAACCTCCAGAAAGTGCATGTCACCATGCCTAATGGCCAAAACAAGACAATGCGAATTTGCGTTCAATGCATCCGCAGTGGCGCAGTCCGCAAGACGGTGAAAACCAAGCCGTTTGACGTTAGTGGCGCCAAGAAGTAGTGCGTTATTAACGTGTGACGGGCGTTTAACCCCAATCACGAGGAAAATCGATGGCTCTCTCTGCGGATGATGTTCGGCGACTGGCGATGCTTGCTCGTCTTGAGCTTTCCGACGATGAAGTCAATGCGATCGGCCCCCAGATCACTAAGATCTTGGGGTTCGTTGAGCAATTGTCTGAACTCGATACCGAGGACGTCGAACCGATGACAACGGCTCTGGACGTCGACAATCGCTGGCGCGCCGACAAATTGCAGCCAAGCTTGACCAATGATCAAGCCCTGCAAAACGCTCCGGCACGCGACGATGACTGCTTTCTTGTTCCTCCCGTTCTTGGCACTGCCGGAGCGAAGAGCTAGGAATGCTGGCCTTGGCTGATCCGGTTCAACACGGATTTGAGAGCCTAGTGCCGCCATTGGTCGCAATCTTCCTTGCAATTGCGACGCGTCGAGTTGTCCTACCCCTCGCAGCGGGTGTGTTTGCCGGTGCGGTGCTGCTTGCGCGCGCCGACCCAGAAAAATCGTTCATCGATTCGTTTTTTATCTTTGCCGGCGCGATCGACGCCAGCCTTCGCGACTTTGACCATCTGCAAACACTCGCCTTC
>NZ_JBFHFD010000106.1:0-17507 GCF_041583735.1 Novipirellula sp. | reverse complement strand
GTCATCCCAGTGACCCGCTGGTTCATGTCGACGAAATCACGCAGCTCTTTGCCTTCGTGTTCGCGGAGCAGCGGTTTCGAGTCGAACAGTTCTTGCTGCGACGGTGCACCGCTTTGGAACAGGTAGATGACTCGTTTGGCTTTGGGCGGGGTGTGGTACTGCTTCAGCACACCGTTGGGAGCCGGGAAATTGGATGCCGACGGCGTCGCTTCGGCACCCCAAGCTTCGCTACCCAACATCGATGCGAGTGCCGCGGTGCCTATGCCCGAGGCGGTTCGCCCAAAAAAATGCCGGCGTGTGAGCATCAATCGGCTTTCGTCGGCAACGTGGTTCGGCTTTTGATTCTCTGCAGGCATGGTCTTCACGAGTCCACGAGGGGGTGGGGAAGTGTGTTAGGGAAATTTTCGAACGAATGAAAGTTGCTTCATCGTTCCTTACTCAACCGAAACAAATTGATCGAGGTTGAAAATTAAGTGCGCGACGGAGGTCCATGCCGCATGTTCAGCGCCGTCGAGACTTTCGTCGCGGGGTGACGCTCCCGTCGAGATCAGCTTGATCGCATCATCGGGCTTGGTTTTGAAATGATGACGGAAATAGGTGAGTGAATCGAGTAAGACTTTGCTCGAGCGGTCCGAAATCGGCTTCGCAATCGCCAGTTGATAGATCGCTTCGATTCGCTGGGCGTCCGAAAGCTCCGGCATCCGCAGAGCTCGCTCGGAAAGTTTTCGAGCCGCTTCGATGAAGGTCGGGTCGTTCATCAACACCAATGCTTGCAGTGGCGTATTGGTGCGACGGACTCGGACGTTGCACACCTCGCGACCGCCTCCGTCAAAGATAATTTGACGCGGTGGATTGACCGCACGTTTCCAGTACGAGTACATGCTCTTGCGGTACAACGCATTGCCGCTGCTGACCCGGTATTTGGTTCCAGCACTGGCAGCCAACGATTCCCAAAGTCCGTCGGGTTGATACGGTTTGACCGAAGGCCCACCCACTTGTTCATTAAGAAGTCCGCTGGCTTGTAACGCAATGTCGCGAATGACAAAGCCATCGGCGCGGTAACGAGGGCCATGTGCCAGCAGGCGATTTTTGGGATCGACCGCGACGATGGCTTCGCTGCTGCGTGAGGATTGCCGGTACGTTGCACTCGTGACGATCAGCCGATGCATCGCTTTAACATCCCATCCCGATTCGATGAACTCGACGGCCAACCAATCCAACAGCTCAGGATGAGACGGTACTTCGCCTTGTAGGCCAAAGTCTTCGATGGTGGAAACCAACCCTGTTCCAAAATGGTCTTGCCAGATGCGGTTGACGGTCACGCGAGCGGTCAACGGGTGCTCACGAGAGACCAACCACTTTGCTAATTCGAGCCGGTCGGCGGGCTGTGATGCGTCCGCTGACGACAACAGAGCAACGGGCACGCCACGCGATAGCACTTCGCTCGTGTCCGGTGCATCGTACTGGCCTCGCATCAGCAGGTAAGCAGGCAACGGATCATCGTCGCGTTCTTTCATCACCATCGTGGTCGCCATTTGGACGCCCGCTTCCTGCAACGCCTTGTCCGCTTCTTTGAAACGTCTTTCGGCCTCGACCAACGGCGGATCAATCGACTCGTAGTAACTGGACAGTTTCTTTTTGTCGTCCTGGGAGCGAGACTTTTCGGGTTTTCGCAGGATGGCAACGATGGATTGATCCGAGATAATCGGCGTTTCATCCGTCGTTGCATTCTTGACCGCCGTCTGCAGACGCAATTTTCCAATCGAGTGATTGGGGAAATCTTGCGTAAAGCTCAGTAACAACTTGATCGTTGATTGCGAATGGGGCTTGATCGGGGTTTTGAGTTCGAGGATCAAGCGGACGTTTTCGGCTTGATTGCCGTGGATGGCCCATCCCGAACGCGTATCGTCATCAAGCACATTGTCGGGACTGTAGTTGGGTTGCTGGCGACTCGCCGATGCGGACGCAATTTCGACAGGTTTGCCTCCGACCGCTAACTTCACATCGGTCAGCACAAAGTTGCCGTTGGAGCTCGGGGCCAACTGATTTGGTTTGGTAAAAGAATCGTCCACGATGGCTTCGATCTGCAATATATCCAAATGGTCGGATTCAGCGTTTGCTGCTGACGCTGCCGTGGGGTGGAACTCGATTTCGTACGTCACGCCGCTGGCGGACCCGGCGGATGAGTACTGAACGGTGTTGTCGTCGTTGATGCGAAGTTTGCCGTCACCGTGAAGTGTCGCGTTTTGGATCGCGACGTCGCCCCAGTGCTGGTAGGGCGATTCGGGTAAATGTTGTTCGCTTTCCACGATCCAAGCGTTCATGCGTTGGCTGATCCCGACACGGGCGGCAATGCGTGCTTGCTCGGCATTGTGATAGGAAGTGACGAGTTCGTCGGGAACCGGTGGCAATGGCGAGATGACCTTCATCGTGGGCATCGCATCCAAGCCTTTGCCGATCCCTCGTTCGCCAATGTTGTTGAAGTAGCCGTAGAGTTGAAAGAATTCTTTCTGGCTTAGCGGGTCGTATTTGTGGTCGTGACAACGCGCACAGCCAAACGTCAATCCCATCCAAACCGTCGAGGTGGTTTCCACGCGATCGATAACGTTTTCGACTAAAAATTCTGCGGCCAGGGCTCCCCCTTCGCTGTTCTGGCGATGGTTCCGGTTGAACGTTGTTGCGAGTCGCTGCGACGCGGTGGCATTGGGCAACATGTCGCCCGCTAACTGCTCAATTGTGAACTGATCGAAAGGCATGTTGTCGTAGAAGGCCTTGGTGACCCAGTCTCGCCATGGCCAATTGGTTCGGCCGTTGTCGTTTTGATACCCGTCGGTGTCGGCATACCGCGCGGCGTCGAGCCAGCGAAGCGATTGACGTTCGGCATACGCCATCGAATCAAGCAAGCGGTCCACGGCTTGGCGATACGTTTCGTCGGTCGGGTTCGCTTGCACCATCGCTTGAAGATCGTTCGGGGGCAACAGACCGGTCAACGTCAATGAAGCACGTCGCAGCTGAGTCAGCACATCCGCTTCGGGCGATGGAGGGAGTTCCGCTTCAATCAATCGTCGACCGACGAAGGCATCGATCGGGTTCGAGGACCAACGCTCGATCGTGGCCGCATCCCAGCCCGCTTGCGATTCGGCCGATGTGATCCCGTCGACAGGAACTTCGGGCTTTTGTGGAATTTCAAACGCCCAGTGACCTTCGTAGGGTGCACCCTGTTTGATCCACAAATCGAGAATGCGTTTTTCTTCTACCGACAGCGATCGATTGCTGTCCGGCGGCGGCATCTGGTCTCCGTCGTCGGTGCTGTGGATTCGTGCGTGCAATTCGCTCGATTCCAAATCGCCTGGGACGACGGCAAAGTAACCGCCCAAGTCGGCAAACAAGTTTTCTTTGTTGTCGGCCCTGAAATCAGAGTCCTGGTTTTCGGCATCTGGACCGTGGCAATGAAAGCACTTGTCCGACAGGATCGGGCTGACTTGATCGCTGAAGTCGATGGTTTCTTCGCCATGCAAAACGCATAACGTGCCACTCATCGTGGCGATCACAAATAAACAGACACGCAGTGGCGTATTCAAGAAGGGACTGCTCACGTTTCAATCCGAATGAAGAAGGGAATTGGCGGCGTCGATACGACGGGGCAGCCAATTCAAGTTGCAGCCAAGTCGGTATCGCAGCCAAAGTCACTGTACGGTGGGGTCACATCCATTGCGAATGTGACTCAGCGACTTGTTGATTTGCCTGCCGTCTCACCCTGCCATCCGTTAGGACGAACGCGAGGTTGCGGAAATAGGGCACGAAGTTACGGTCTTCTTCGTTGCTGTCGACTTGTGGACAACGCTTGGATTTTAATCGACGCGGCTCCGAACTCCAAGACGCTTTCTAGCCACGTTAAGATGACGCTGGGGCTGAAGGGGGGGATTGCAATATTTTGTCACGCTTGCTCGTGTTGAAAAGCGAGCAGCCAGCGAGCGATTTTGACTCTTGCTATTGACAACCAGCCTGCGGAGTTGTGATCCACAGGCTGGCAATTCACCGAGGAAAATTACTTTTTGTCCAAGTAGCGGTTGAAGATATTTTCCAGCAATTCTTGGCGTCCGCTCGTGTTCGCTGCGGCTTCGCCTTTTTCGAGCATCAGCGTTTCGAGCTCGCTGAAGGTTGTGTTACCCGATTCGATTTTCTTCCCTAATTCGCCGTCCCAGCTGCTATATCGCTGGTCGACCAAGTTGCTTAGGGCCCCCTCTTCGATGAGGTTCGCTGCCACTTTCAAACCGCGAGCGAACGCGTCCATGCTGCCGATGTGGGCGTAAAAAAGGTCGATTGGTTCAAAACTTTCGCGGCGGACTTTTGCGTCAAAGTTTACTCCGCCGGGCGCCAAACCGTACTTCAGCAGCACCAACATGGTCTGAGTCGTCAGGTAGTAGTTGGTTGCAAATTGGTCGGTGTCCCAGCCCAACAGCAAGTCGCCGGTATTCGCATCGATCGATCCGAGTGCACCTTGCATCCCGGCGTACTCGAGTTCATGCATCATTTCGTGACCCGCCAAGGTCGCATGATTGGTTTCGATGTTCAGTTTGAAGTGATCGGTCAGATCGTAAGCACGCAGGAAGTTCAAGCAGGCTGCGGCATCCGAATCGTACTGATGCTTGGTCGGCTCTTTCGGTTTCGGTTCGATCAAGAATTGGCCTTTAAAGCCGATTTCTTTCGCGTAGTCGACAGCCATGTGAAAGAAGCGCGCGAGGTGATCGAGTTCGCGTTTCATGTCGGTGTTGTACAGGCACTGGTAGCCTTCGCGACCACCCCAGAACACATAGTTTTCGCCACCGAGTTCCTTGGTGACTTCCATCGCTTTCTTCACTTGAGCCGCAGCATAGGCGAACACTTCGACGTTACAGGTCGTTGCCGCACCGTGCATGAAGCGGGGGTTGCTGAACATGTTGGCGGTGCCCCACAGCAATTTGACACCGGTTCGCTGCTGTTCTTCGCCGAGCACTTTGGCAACGGCGTCAAAGTTTGCGTTGGATTCTTTGAGTGACGCGCCTTCGGGAGCCACGTCACGGTCGTGAAACGCATAAAACGGAGCATCGAGTTTTTCAAAGAACTCGAATGCCGCTCGAGCGCGGTTGCATGCGTTTTCGACCGATTCGCTGCCGTCGTCCCAAGGCCGTTGCATCGTTCCGCCGCCAAAGGGGTCGCTACCGGTGCCTCGAAATGTATGCCAATACGTGACGGTGAAACGCAAGTGATCCTTCATCGTCTTGCCCGCGACCACTTCGTCAGGATTGTACCAACGAAACGCGAGTGGGTTGTCCGAATCGGGGCCTTCGTACTTGATCTTGGAAACTTCAGGAAATGCACTCACAGGTAGGCTCGCCTTGTTAAATCGAATGAATGGAGTATCGGATAAATTTCACACTTCACGCTCGGTGAATTGCTTGAGAGTATACACGTTGCCACCCCAGTCGATGGCCGATTACATCCCTTCAAGTCCCGGGCTATGGCGTATTTTCTCTGGCAATGTTGCATCGATCCAGTAGACTTTTTGCAATCATTCAGAGATATTTCACATGTTGTTTTGGCTTCGGTTTAGGGAGATTGGATGACGCGGCGATCCGTTGCACTGTTGATTGAGACGTCCAACGGCTATTGCCGCGGATTGTTGGATGGGATCATTGCGTATGCAAAACACCATGCAAATTGGTCCATTCACCTGACCGAACAAGAGCGAGGGGCGGCTCCGCCGGCATGGTTGCAGTCATGGCGGGGGGACGGAATCATCGCCCGCATCGAAACCGACACGATCGGCCGTCGTCTGAGAAAATTTGGACTTCCGATCGTCGATCTCAGTGCGGCGCGGCACGTCAAAGGCATTCCCTGGGCCGATACCGATGACGAGGCGATCTCGCGTTTAGGAGTACAACATTTCACCGAACGCGGTTTTACGCAGCTTGCCTACTGTGGCGATCCCGGATTTGAATGGTCCAACCTCCGGCGTGATCATTTCAAGCGAATGACCATCGCGGCGGGATGCTCCTATCACGAGCACCAGATGACGCCTCGCTATGATTCCAGCTTTAGCTGGGATGCCGAGAAGCGAGCGATCGCGGCGTGGCTGAATCAACTGCCACGGCCGGCCGCGATTATGGCCTGTTACGACTTTCAAGCGCAGCAGGTATTGGATGTTTGTCGCGAGCTTGAAATCGCGGTGCCCGAAGAGATCGCGGTCTTAGGCGTCGACGACGATCGTTTGATTTGTGAGTTGGCCGAACCGAACCTCTCCAGCGTGATTCCCGACACAAAGTCCACCGGCTACGAGGCCGCCGAGCTGCTGGACCGGATGATGCAAGGCGAGTCAGTGTCCCCCCGCCAGCGACTGATCACACAGCCGCTGGGGATTCGCGTCCGCCAATCGACCGATACACTGGCGATCGAAGACGTCGAGGTCGCTCGGGCGCTCAGTTTTATCCGACGCCACGCCCTTGCCAATATTCGTGTCACCGACATCCTGCGTCACGTCTCGCTTTCGCGGCGGGCACTAGAACATCGATTCATGCGATTGATTGGCCATACCCCGCACGAAGAAATCATGCGTGTGCGAATGGATCGCATCAAGGTATTGCTACGCGAAACCGAGCTGTCCATTCATGAAATCGCCCAGCGTGCCGGTTTTGAGTACGCCGAATACATGGCCGCTGTCTTCAAACGCGAAACAGGAACGACTCCAACCGAGTTTCGTGCCGAATGTAAGACCTAAGGCGGTTCACGAAGTTGCGTTTTTCAGCCATCCCGGCATCAACCGCTTTTGAAACGTAGCGACTCCTGTTGAAAGAGGAAGAGCAGAACTATCATGCCAGCCAGGGCGTTTGAATCGCTCTTTCAGCAGATCGGCAAGTGTCGTTCGGTTTATGAGCCGTTTTGGCCTATAGGAATTCACCCTTCCCCCCAATCAATTCCGACCGCCTGCTTAAGGTAATGATTGAATTCATCAGTCGAGGGATGCACGATGGACGCAAAGAAGCTGCAAGATTTAGTCGATATGTTTTTTACATGTCGACGAGACGATCTGATGCAAATATTTGGCGAAATGTTATCGGCACTCGAAGCCGAACAGTCGATGCCGCCAGGCCGATTGATGTCACGCAACTACGAAACGGCTCAAGCAAACCCCGAGATTCATACCTTGCCGGGGAATCTCAAAGATGCGCGGGATGCCATCTTTCCATTCTACTGGGGGACCGATAGTTGGCAGTCAAAGCTGCATCTCGAAAACGTCAAAGGGCCACCCAACTTTGCCTCGTTAATTGGATCGATCGCGGCGCTACTGAAAAACCCCAATCTCTGTGTCGATACGTATTGTTTGCGATCCAATGAATTAGAAGTCAAGTCGATTACGGCGCTTGCGAATTTGATCTTCTATCACACCGAGTCGCCTTGGGGTGTGTTTACGATCGGAGGCACGATTTCAAATCTGTATGGTGGCAAGATCGGGATTGAAAAAGTCGCCCCCGGCACGATGCAAAATGGGCTCGGCGACAAAAAATTAGCGGGGTTGGTTTCCGAGGCGGGGCATTATTCCAACGCCACCTTGGCCGGTTGGTTAGGTATCGGCGTCAAGAATCTGCATTCGATTCCGACCGATGAAAATATGTCGATGCGATTGGATCGATTGGAGCAAAAACTCGACGAACTGTATTCAAAGGATGTCAAGGTTGCCTTCGTCATCGCCACCTTCGGCACCACCGATGCCTTCGGGATTGATGACATTCAATCGATCAAGCAGATCATCGATCGCAAATCGCAGCAATATGGCGTCACGCCCGCCCATCTGCACGTGGACGCCGCGGTCGGTTGGATCAGTTGCTTTTTAACCGAATATAATATCCAAACCAACCTGCTCGGAGCGAATGCGGAAACGTTGGAATTGATCCAACGCACCCAGCAAGCGACCGTCGGATTTCGCTATGCCGATTCGGTCACCCTCGACTTTCACAAAATGGGGTGGGGGCACTATCCGTCGAGCGCCTTCATCGTCCGTCATCGCGACGACTTGCTGCACCTGACTCGAACGCTCGAAGAGATCCCCTATTTTTCCGAAGCCGATTTTCGTCATGATCCCGCGCTGTTTACGCTGGAGTGCTCGCGGCCTGGGATTGGACCCTACGCCGTGATGGCGTCGCTTAACGGCATCGGGCTGAACGGTTACCGCTGTTTAGTGGCCAATGCGATCGAAAAAGCAAACCAGTTAAAAAAGCGGATCGAAGAGCTCGATTTCTGCAAAGTGCTGAACCTCAATACGCTTGGCCCCAGTGTGTGTTGGTGGGTGTTGCCACGAGGACGCAACGCGAAAGAGTTGTTCAAGCAACTCGAAGAGGGGAACATGTCGGTCGAAGAGCAGACGCAGTATTTTGGGGAAATCAAGCGACTCTACAACAAACGCGCAGCCACGCTTGATCCCGCCGTCGATGCAAGGTTGAGCTTCACGACGTCAATCGGTTACTGTCCTCATGGAATCCAGTTGCCCGCTTGGAAAGCCGTGATCTTTAATCCAAAAACCGACGACGAAGTGATCGACCGTCTAGTCGCAAGTATCAAAGATCTTGTCTGATTTGATTGCATTCACGCTCGGCAAAATTCGCCTGCTGGTGATTCAGTCGACGGTTTCGAATGGTTCGGCGATCTCGAACCTTTGTGCTTCATCCGGGCCTGGGTTTCGATAGGCGGGGTCTTTGGCGCGAATGAAGATTCCTCCATCATCCAAAATTCGGACCTCCAGCGGCACAATCGTGACACCTTGCTCATTGATCGTTTTCGCGTTGTCGCCGATGTCGCGGGTTTCAATTCCGGCTCGCGATAGCGGAGGAACATTGCCGTTGAAAAACGCGGTGCACCACCACCGGCCCTGTTTGTCTTGAAACGGGGTGCCGTGTCCGAGGAAGCGGCCGGCGAATTTGCGTGGGCCGTAGGGGCCGGTGATCTCGTCAGCGACACTGTAGTATAGGTTGTATGAACCTCGGCGGCCTTGGTCGGTAGACCATGCTGTCCCCAGGTGCACGTATTTGCCGCCGACTTTGATCATTGTGGCGCCCTCGTGACCGATGCGGCTGATCGGTTTACCGTCGGGCCCTGGGCGGCTTCCCGCCGGATCAATCCGCACGGGATCGCCGGCGTAGCGGCTCAGATCCTTGCTCAAGGGAGCAATCATCGTGTTTTGCCAAAGCAGGTAGATCGTTCCATCATCGTCGGTAAACAGCGACGGATCATGACGAGGGCCCATGCCGCCGGCCATTGGATGCATCCATGGGCCTGCGAGTTCTTTGCCCGCGGTCGTCGCGAGGCTGGAAACCTGTTTCGGGCAATGCACCAATGCCCAGCGGTCACCAAGCCAGTGAATTTCAGGAGCCCAAATGTGTTTCGGTTTGTGGCTCTGCTTCGTCGCGGCCAATGTGTCCTCGGTCGTGAAAATCGGCCCGAGTGATTCCCATTGGATCAAGTCTTTGCTGCGGTAGACTCGCACCTGACCGCCAACGATGCTGTCGTCGCCAAGACCGATGTTATAGGGATCCGCCGCCTCGCGTGGATCGCCCTCGTTGGGCTGTGTTCCGGTCAAGTAATAGTAGTCGTCGGGCCCGAGCGTGATGTACGGATCGCGGATCCAGCCCGATTTGATGTGTAGCGCCCGGTCATGGGACTTCAGGCCAGCCCGAATCGCTGCGGCGTCCATCACCGGTCCTGGTTTTCGATCCGTTTTTTGCTGGATGAATGCGGACGCCGGGAAGTCATCGGCAGTTGTCGCTTTGTGTGATTGTTCCTTCTCCTTCGCCTTTGTTGTGTTCACTTTATGATCGATCACTTTTCCGTTGAACTGATTCGGCGCCGAGTAGTCGCCTGCGGCGGTTCGGTCGTCAAAGCCAACATTCAGTGCGTCCAGCGGCTGAGTTGGAATAAAGCCAGGCGAGGGGCGACGAAGTGGCGGTTGATCGTTGACCGCTAGCTGCATCGAGTCGTCCGAAAAGATGGCCTGCAGTTTGATCTCGCCGCTCACTTTTTCGGTCGCGATCAATCGCGTGACTTCGCCGTTGACTCGGACATCAAACGCGGGTAGTCCATCGATGAAGTGCAATGCGTATCCATGTTGGTTGCCTCCTTGAGCGATCACGACGCCGTTGGGATTGTCAGCCTTGACCACGGCTTCGATCTTAATGCGTCGATTCGCGATCGCAGGCGACTGCACTGCCTTGGTTGCAACGCCACCATCCGATGGCTGAGGTTCCCAGATCACTCCAACGCGGCGTGCCCATTCTTCCCACTGGGCTACCATCGATCGGGTGCGTTCAGGTTCCTTTTCCGCCAAGTCGTTTAATTCGCTGCGGTCCTCGGCAAGGTTGTAAAGTTCCCACTTCAATTCGTCGGGCATGCGTTTGGCGTAGACCGCTTTCCAGTCGCCTTTTCGCAATGCATGTGCCGCTTGGTGATCAAACCCGATCGTGCGTTCGGGCAGCGATTCACCTCGCATCGCCGACAGCAGACTTGTGCCTTCGAGCGGCGTGATTGCGTCGCCGTTGAGTGTTTCCGGGTACGTCGCGCCGGCGGCTTCCATCAACGTTGGCATCACGTCCATCACATGTGCCGGGTCACGAATCCAGTCATCGGATTTGCCAATTCCCTTAGGCCAATGGGCGATGAAGGGGGAACTGATGCCACCTTCGTTGGTAAAGTGTTTGTAAAGCCGAAACGGGGTGTTGCCGAGGTTGGCCCATCCGCTGCCGTAGGACTGATGCGTGCCTCGCCCACCAATTTCTCGCAATGCATCACCGGTACGAAGTGTGGTTGTGCCGAGTCGCGATTTTCCGTCAAAGCCGAACGGGCCCCATTCATAGCAAGCCCCGTTGTCACTGAGAAACAAAATCAGCGTGTTCTCCAGGTCGTCGGTTTGTTTCAAGTGTTCGATGATCTGGCCGACACCCTTGTCGACTCCTTCGACCATCGCGGCAAACACCGACATCCGGCGCGCGAGGTCAAGTTGGCGGTCTTTGTCAAGCGAGTCCCAGGCAGGATTTTGCTGGCCCGAAAAACCATTGGCGATGTCATCGCGGTCGACCGGGACGAGACTGCGTGGACTCAGTTTCCAGCGATCGCCGTCGACCAAACCCAGTTTCTGCATCCGCTCGAACCGCTCCTCTCGCAGCACATCCCAGCCGCGTTGATAGATTGCGTCGTACTTGTCGGCTCGTTCCGCCGGAGCTTGCACCGGAAAGTGGGGGGAAGAATGTCCCAGAAACAAGAACCAAGGTTTTTCGCTGTTCTGTCCCTTGCGAATAAAGTTCAACGCGTACTCGTTAAACACATCGGTCGCGTAAAATTCGTCCGCCGGAGGATTGATCTCCTTTTTACGTCCCTCCGGCAATCGGATGTAATAGTCCGCATCGTATTGGTCATGCGAGTGGTCGTCGGTGTAACCATAGAACTCGTCAAATCCACGCCGGATCGGTCCTGTTTCGGGATGCAGGTGCCATTTGCCAACGTAATAGCAACCGTATCCGGCAGGTTTCAGGACCTCGGCGAGCGTCGCACATTGATCGTTTAGCCGGCCGATGTACCCAGGGCCTCGCTTGGCGTCGGGCCGACCCGTGGTGAAGTCTCCGATGCCGGTTTGCGATGGATACAACCCGGTCATCAGCGACGCTCGCGTCGGGCAACAGCGGGCCGAGTTGTAGACTTGAGTCAATCGTGCACCATCCGCGGCGAGAGAATCGATGTTGGGGGTGGGGATCTCGCCTCCGTAGCAACCCAAATCCGAGTAACCTAAATCATCCGCCAGGATCACTAGGATGTTGGGGCGTTCGGCAGCCGTCGCCCATGTTGACAACATGACAGCCGCGATGGCGGTGAGTCGCTGAAGTAGGTAAGTCATTTGCATTTGATATGTTTTGGAATAAACGTGTGTTGTTCTGGGGATAACGGCGAGAGGAGGGATCGGTACATTCGGAATCGAGTGCGATGTCTTTACTGAATCGCCGCAAGGCAACGCCTGCTTAGCGTTTCGGTCCTGCCAGCACCTCGACCGGTCTTGGACCCGTGATTGGATACGGCGTATTGAAAACCTGTTGAGCGTCGCCCTGCTGCACCATCCAATCGTCCAGCATCACGGACATCTTGTTGATTTGATCTGCGAACGTCGGGTCGTCGGCCAAGTTGTGTTGTTCATCGGGATCGTTTGCCAAATCATAAAACTCGACGGCAGGACGCTGATAGTATTTCGCCACGATCGCGGCCGCCTTGGGACCTTTCCTCGCCGCTTCGTCCCACGAATCCCAATAAGCACCGGCGCCGTCTTTGCGGTCGATATCCGAATGGTTCGAGTGGTAGCAATCCGGACGCAGGTTGCGGATGTACTTGAATCGATCGTTGCGAACGGCGCGGATCGGGTAAACGTTTCGATTGCCGTCACCACTGTGAGTGGTGTAGATGACATCGCGATGCGAATTCCGTTTGCCCCGCAGCACGTCGGCAAACGATCGGCCATCAATGCCGTCGGGCACCGTGCCGCCAGCGATTTCAATCAGCGTGGGCATTAGATCGATCCAGCTCACCATGGCGTCGCTGCGAACGCCGGAAGCGACGAGTCCGGGCCAGCGAACAATCAGTGGCGTGCGAGTGCCGGTGTCATAAAGATTCCATTTGCCAAAGGGCCACTGAGCCCCATGGTCGGCGCTGTACAGAAACAAGTAGTCGTCATTTCCGAAATAGGACTTCGCCATGCGGTCGACTTCACCAATCATGGCATCCATCCCGGTCACGTCGGCAAGATAGCGGGCCCAGTGCTGGCGAGTCTCGGGTGTATCGACCGAACCGACGGGCAGTGCAACGTCGTCCGCCTTGTACGATGTTTCTTTGATCCATGACACATGCGGCCGATGGTCGCCGACCATCAAGCACAGTGGTTGATCCGATTTGCGTTTGGAAAAGTAATCGCGAACCAGTCGCTTGATGCCGTCGCGATTACGGCCTTTGGGATAATCCTGGGCGTGATCAAATCCCGCCATTTCGGTTTCCTTGCCATGTCCCACTTTGCCAAACGCGACCACTTCGTAGCCTTCGCGTTGCAACTGATTGACCATCGAAAGCGTGCCGGGTCGCGGCATTTGATGATTCGGTTCGGCACCGTTGCGTGCTGGCATCAATCCACTGAGCAGCGCCGCACGACTGGGGCCGCATGCAGGCGAAGCAACAAAGGCACGCTCAAACACCATTCCCTGATCCGCCAACGCTTGCATGTTCGGCGTCTTCGCTGATGGGCTGCCGTAAACCGAACTGTCTTTCCAGCCATGATCGTCGGCAAAGAAAATGACCATGTTTGGTTTGTCCGCTGCCGACACGGTGCAAGCAATCAACAGCGTGATGGCAATGGCAGAAGAGTAACTTCGTGTTAGACGACTCGTCATTTTTTCGCCCCCTCGCCCGCTTGTTTGGCTTTGTTCTGTCCCGCTTTGCCTCGCTGCTTTTTGTCTTTCAGCTTTCCTTTCGTCGCAGGCCTTGGCAACACATTGGCGTTCTTGGCCCATTCTCGCCACTGTTTCGCCATCGCTTCGGCTTGTTCCGGATGTTGGCTCGCCAGATTGCGCTGCTCGGTGCGGTCCGCCTTCATGTCAAACAGTTCCCACTCGCCCTTGACGCCTTGGCGAACCAGTTTACGATCTCCCACGCGAATTGCCGCGTTTCCTTCGTGTTCCCAGTACAACGGACGCTCGGCAAAGTCACCGCTTCCGATGAGCAGCGGCTTCATGCTTTGCCCCTGCATCGGCACGATCGCATTCCCCTTGAATTGATCAGGGTAATTCGCTCCGCCGAGATCGACGCAGGTTGCCATGATGTCAATCAGATGCGTCGGTTTTTCAATCCAAGCCTCGGGGCCGGTGCGTGGTTCGATCGCCGCCGGCCAATGCGCAATCAACGGACTCGATGTGCCGCCTTCGTGATTGTAGTGCTTGTATTTGCGAAACGGCGTGTTGTTCAAATGAGCCCAGCAGCGGCCGATGAACACATCCGAGTGAGGGTCGCCAGGGTTTTCGCCATTGTATTTCCCAGAGATGCCTGCTTCGGCGTTGCCTCCGTTGTCGGACAGAAACAGGATCAACGTGTTGTCGAGTTGTTTTCGTTGACGCAGTGCGTCGACCAATTTGCCGATGTTCTTGTCGACCTCTTCGATCATCGCGGCGTAGATCGCCATCATGTCGTCGTAACGTTTTTGCTCGTCGGCCGAGAGCGAATCCCAGGCGGGAATTTCCTCGGGACGCGGTTCGAGTTTCCAGTTTTTGTCGATCAACCCCAGTTCGATCTGTTTCGCATAACGCTGTTCCCGCAACTTGTCCCATCCCGCCATAAATTTACCGCGATACTTGGCGATGGTCTCCTCGGGTGCCATGCATGGAAAATGCGGAGCGACATGTGCCAGGTACCAAAAGAATGGCTTTTCGGCCTCGATCGCTTCGTCAACGAACTTCAGTCCTTGTTCGGTCCACAGGTCGCTGCCATACCACGGTGGGTTCAGTCGCGGATCCTCCGACGAAATCGTTTCCCCGTTGAGGAACAGATTTGCACCTCCTTTGCTACCAGTCTGGTTCGAGAAATGGACACCGCCTGCCGCCAAGTTCAAACTGCGGTCAAAGCCTCGGCCCCACGGGTTGACGCCATGATTCGCACCGACATGCCATTTGCCCGTCATCGCGGTGAAGTAGCCGGCTTGGCGAAGCACTTCGGCGATCGTGACGCATTGGTCGTTCAGCCGTCCCCGGTAACCGGGGACGCCTTGGTCGGTCGTCATCCAGCCGATTCCGGCCTGGTGCGAATACAATCCGGTCAACAGCGATGCACGTGTCGGGCAACATCGCCCGGTGTTATAGAACTGCGAAAATCGCACTCCATTTTCGGCTAGTGCATCAAGGTGAGGCGTAGGGATCTCGCTGCCATACGGTCCGATGTCCGAAATGCCCATGTCATCCACCATGATGACAACAATGTTGGGACGCTCGGCCGCGGAAGCAAACGTGGAGGTAAGCGTTGCAATCGACAGCGCTAATAGGAAAGGGGGCTTCATGGGGGAGTGCACAATTTTGGGGAGACGGGGGGAAGACTCGTGTTTACCTGCAACGGTTCGGAAAATCAATCAAAAAAGGGTGCTTCTGCTGTATCGCGGGTCCGAGTGAAATTGAATACGATCAGCACTTCCATCCATAGACTATGAATATATTCCACATGCGCTCATTAATCTTTTGTGCTGCAACGCTCGTCTGTTTGCCTGGTATCCTTTGTGCCGATGACGCGACCCGGCCAAACTTGATCTTCATTTTTGCTGACGATTGGGGCTATGGTGATCTCAGCGCAATGGGCAATCGGTCGGATGTGAAGACGCCGCATTTGGATGCCTTGTCGCAACAGGGGGTGATGTTCGCGGACGCCTATATTACCGCGCCGCAGTGTTCGCCATCACGTGCCGGGCTGATGACCGGTCGTTATCAACAACGTTTTGGGTTCGATACGATCCCAGACGGCCCGTTGCCGTTGGATCAACTGACTCTCGCCGAGCGTTTAAGAGAAGTCGGGTACGCCACCGGTATGGTCGGCAAATGGCACCTGGAACCGAACGCAGTCTGTTTGAAATGGGCAAAGCAACACCAACCTGATGGCATTCAAGGCAATCGAGTGCTCGTTCGTCGCGATTTGTCGATGCCATACTGGCCACAGTCGCGCGGCTTCGATGAATTTTTTCAGGGGGAACTCAACCCGTACTGGGCCAACTTTGACCTCCGCGGCAAAAGTCTGAATCCGACCGGCGAAACAGTCCACGATGATCGCTTTCGTGTCGACGTTCAAACTGACGCCGGGCTGGCATTTATCCGGCGCAACGCCGACAAGCCGTTCTTTTTGTACCTCGCTCACTATGCACCGCATGTTCCTTTAGAGGCGAGCGAGAGGTATCTGCAAAGGTTCCCGGGGGAAATGCCCGAGCGTCGCCGAACCGGTCTCGCAATGATCAGTGCGGTTGACGAGGGTGTTGGTCGCATCATGAAGTTGCTTCAAGATCAAGGGATTGCCGACAACACATTCGTGATGTTCGCCAGCGACAACGGTGCTCCGCTGGGGGCACACACCGGGGAATTGATGGCCGACATCCTGCCTGTCGGAAAGCCTGGCCCGGCGTGGGATGGTTCCCGCAACGATCCCCTCCGTGGCGAAAAAGGAATGGTCGCCGAAGGAGGTATCCGTGTCCCAATGATCTGGTCGTGGCCAGCGAAACTTCCCCAAGGAAAGATCGTCCGTGAACCCGTTATCAGTCTGGACATGACGGCGTCGGCATTGGCAGCGGCGGGAGTAAACGTGGATTCAACTTCAAATCTCGATGGAGTTGACCTCGTTCCTTGGCTCTCAGGAATCGAATCTCAGCAGCCACAGCGTGACCTGTACTGGCGATTCTGGAACCAGGGAGCGGTTCGCGGCGGAGACTGGAAATACATTCTCACTGGCGATGGACGTGAACTGCTCTTCAACATCCGCGATGACAAAGAAGAGCAACGCAACCTGATCCACAGCCGACGTGGCCGGGCAAAATTCCTGCGTGACAAACTGGAAAGTTGGACGAGTGAACTCGAGCCGCCGGGGCTGCCCTCGGCACCACTGAATGTTCAAGAGGTCGGCTGGTATAAATACTATTTCGGTGAAAGGGTCACGGCGACAATATCTGACGTTAAATCGGACTGATCACTCGTTCTCGATTTTCGGATGGGGTGTTAGCGAGCCACGAGGTTGCCATTGCTTCTTATTGGGGCCAATGTGACAGCGTCTTGCCGTCGGAGCCGAGCAGTTGTAAGTCAGCGATGGTCGCGGATCCAGGACCGTCGGTTATATCAATACGTAGCTGATGAAGTCGCTTCGCTTCAGCGATGTTGATGCGAATCGTTTGCCATTCTTTGCTCGGTTCAACCGCAAACCGAACGTTGCTGCCTCTTGGCAAAGTAGTTCGGGCGTCGGTGGTGTAAAAAATTTCGCCTTCGGAAGTATTGTTTGGCTGCGCATCGACCATCAACCGAAACGTAATTTGGTAGGGGCCATTGGGAAGTTGCTTGTTTCGCAAGTCCATCGCGATTCCGGGATCGTCACCCGTGAACCGCAAACGCAATTCGTTTCCCGCGACGCTTAAAGTCGTATTTTTACGAGCGCGGATGTAATTCGTAGATTGCAAGTTTGCGGACTTACCCTTATTGGTGGAACCGGCGTTCGCTTGCTTTTTCTTTTGGTACTCGGCGAGCGTTTCTGCGGCAAAGTTTGTCCACTCGCGATGGCGATGCGGCAACGAAGCTTCCTTGACGGGCGCACGTGCTTTGGCCGGAGCGTGCACGACGTTCTCGGCCATCTCGTGCCACATCGCAATCATTTGGTTTAGCCGTTCGGGCTGCTGGTCGGCTAGGTTATTCAGCTCACATCGATCCTCGGCGACGTTATACAGTTCC
>NZ_JBFHFD010000105.1:0-17564 GCF_041583735.1 Novipirellula sp. | reverse complement strand
TGGCCATGTTCAGCATCCGCTCTTGCATCCGAAACGTTTCTTGCCAAGCCATTTTTTGGTAATCAAAGAACATATCCAAAAGAGGTGTCATGTTCACGGTTCCAGTGTGAGTGTCGAAGGTTGAATGAAGCGGGGACCCGAAGCGGTGTTAGCGTTGCATTGGCCTACATTTTGATCCCGCCGTTAATGTCCAGCACATGACCGGTGATAAATCCAGCAGCGGGTGAGGACAAGAAAGCGACGCCAGCGGCAATCTCGCTCGGGTCGCCCAAACGCCCCATCGGCGTTTGGTTGATTACGGCTTGCAAAGCGCTGTCGGGAATCCCCTGCATCATCCGAGTTTTGATAAACCCGGGAGCAATCGCGTTCACGGTAACCCCTTTGCGAGCGTATTCGCGAGCCAGCGTCTTGGTTAACCCCAATACCCCGGCCTTCGCCGCGGCGTAATTGGCTTGTCCAAAATTCCCGACTTCTCCGACCACACTACTGATGTTGACGATCCGTCCCCAACCACGATCGGCCATGTCGTCGACGAATTGCTTCGCCATGTGGAAGACCCCCGTCAAGTTCACCGCCAACACATCGTCCCACATTTCAATCGACATTTTTTTGAACGAGCGATCTCGGGCAATGCCCGCATTGTTGATCAAAATATCGACTTGCCCGAGATCCTCTATCACATGAGGCCGCAATTCGTGAACGGTTTCACGGTCCCCGATATCATGGGCATAACATCCACTCAGCCGCCCCATGTCGCGTATCTGAGCACAGACGTCCTCCGCAAACTTGCATCCCGTGTAATAGGTCAACGCGACGTCCGCCCCCTGTGCGGCCAATGTCAAAGCAATCGCTTTGCCGATCCCACGCGACCCACCGGTGACCAGCGCCTTTTTGCCTTGCAGTGATAAACAGGGCTGTTCAAACGGTTCGTAAGTGACTTGTTGTAGCTCCGCCGACATCGAGTGGTTCCTATCGTGTTTCAGAAAGACTTTGTTGTGAACCGGGGCCCAAAGTGAAACGCCCGGAATGCCCCCATTTGCGATTTAGTTTGCAGGTTTGTCGGGCGATGCCCCCTTTTGGCTCGCTTCGACAGCGGCCTCGAGTCCTTCCAAGCGATCTTGGATTTCCCCCAGTCGGGCCAGAATCATCTCATCCATTCCTCGAACCCGTTCAAACAACCCGCTGATATCGCTGGCGGTTGGAATGTTGGCGTTTCGCGTGAATTCCTTTTGCAGATCATTGACCTTCATTTTGGTTTCAATGATCGCATCCATATTTTGTTTCATCGCGTTCAAAAAGAACGGGCTGCGAAGGTAGGCATCGATACTTTGGCTGGTCGCCTGCATCCATCGCCGTTGCCAAAGTCTCGGATCGGAGTGCCCATCGTCGCTTTGCATCATTCGCCGCGTCGTTTCATTGGCCTGTTCGAGAAATTGACTCCACATCTCGACGTAAGGTTGAACGAACGGATTGGTGGCGGGATTTGGTCCGGGTTGACTAGACATATTCGCGGTCTCGTGTTGATCTTGGTTGGTTAAATGGGGGCCAAAGCGACTTATTCGATGCGTTCGACGGCCATCGCGACCGCTTCACCACCGCCGATACACAGGCAAGCGATACCACGTTTTCCGCCGGTGCGGGACAATCCGGTCAACAGCGTCACCATGATTCGTGCGCCGGTGGCGCCGATCGGATGCCCCAGTGCGACCGCTCCACCGTAAATATTCAGTTTCGCATCGGGAACGTTTAGGTCACGTGCCGCGGCCATCGCGACATTGGCAAACGCTTCGTTGATTTCGAACAGATCGACGTCGTCAATTGCCCAACCGATTTTGTCGATCAGTTTATTGATAGCGCCGATCGGTGCGATGGTGAACCACTCGGGTTCTCGACTAAACGTGACCGAACCTACGATGCGAGCGATGGGTCGAAGCCGCAGGCTTGCACAATGCGAATCCGAAACCACCAACAACGCGGCCGCGCCATCGTTCACACTTGATGCGTTTCCGGCCGTCACCGTGCCCTGTTCACTAAACGCAGGTCGCAATCCTCGCAGTTTATCTTCGTTGAACCGTGTCGGTTCTTCGTCATCGCTGATCTCTTTTGTTCCTTTACGCTGGGCAACGCTAACCGGAACCACTTCCTCGTCAAAAACTCCTTCGCTGGTGGCTTGGCGTGCCCGTTGATAGCTACGGATTGCATACGCGTCCTGCGCTTCCCTACTGAATTGGTACTCTGCAGCACATTGATCCCCGTAAGACCCCATATGGGCTTGCCCATACACGTCCCACAGCCCGTCTTGAATCATCGAGTCGATCAATTTGCCATGACCGATCCGGTACCCTTGACGTGCTTGCGTCAACAAATAGGGGGCTAGACTCATGCTTTCGGTTCCGCCAGCGATGACGACGTGGGAATCCCCAAGCCGAATCGCCTGCTCGGCAAGCATGACCGCTTTCAGCGACGATCCGCAAACCTTATTGATCGTGGTGGCCCCGACCGACGCCGGCACGCCCGCGTAAATCGAGCACTGCCGGGCCGGATTTTGTCCGATTCCGCCACTGACGACATTCCCCATGATCACTTCGTCAAGCTCATCTGCCGCCACGCCACTCCGCTGCAGCAATGCACGGATACAGGTCGCCCCCAATTCGGTCGCAGGGACCGTCGAAAGCACGCCGCCGAGAGCCCCGATAGGAGTCCGGACTGCCGCGACGATTAGGGCTTCGTTTGGCATACTTGAATCCATTTGTTCATCGCTTCCTGAAACTGTTGCATTTGGGATTCGGATGTCTCTTTCATCAAATCCAATGCATTGCGACAGAGCGACTCGCAACGTTCACGAAGCTGTTCGGGGTTCTCTGACTCCGCGACACGAAACGCCTCCTCGAGCGATTTGATGCCGGCGCGGTATTGTTGATCGAGCATTTCGCGATGGCGTTGCATCAAGTCCGTGACGGTGCTGGCCCATTCTTGTTGCACGCGATGCGTATTGTTGCTCCAAGTGGCGTCAGCACCTGGGAAGCCAGCTGACCACATCTTGGCGTATTGACCATAGGTCTCTTGTTGCATCTGCAGAGCCGACTGCATCGCTTTGCGAAAGCTGTCAAAAGCCTGCTCGAATAGTTTACTGGTGGGTTCGCTTGCAGTTGCCATAAAGGCTCCTCGTTCGGGGGTAAAATCAAAGGGTCTAGATAGTTACGGTTTGCAATACGTTTGCCACCGCCAAATGTTGTGGGAAAGCTGGGTTTAGATGGTGCCAGGCACCAGGCACGGAGTGATGGTCGATGTCGAGCCGCGAATTCAAGCCGCCGAACCAGTCTTTGCTGCCGATAAATTGATGGTGATGCTGGAACCGGTGAGGCAATGCAACGATGGCACCAAGCGTGACGACGTGTAGTTGTTCCAAATAGACATGATTGCCGTCCCCCAATTCGTCCAAGAAATGCTCCAATACAAAATCGATTAGCAGCGCGCCCTTGCTATGCCCCACCAGTAACTTGAGTGACTGAGGGCGTGAAATCAGAATGTCCAAAAGGGTGCCGGTTTCGTCCGATCCCGTTAATGCAACACGACGCGTTTCGACGCCTTTGTCCTTGGCGTTCGCATTTTCCTCGGGAAATAAATCAAAGCATTGTTGGCCAATTTTCTCCCATTGCAGACGCCAACGATCGATGGATCCATAAAAGAACCAACCACCTAGTGATTCCGTCAGCACATCGCTGAGGCCGTATCCTGTGACGATTCCTGCGACGTCCATTGCGGTCGCGTCCGCCACATTTCTCGCGAGCGCAGCCGTGCCAAGTCCCGAGCTGCCGACACCCGCGGCGACGATGGCTTGAACCTGATCTCCTTCGTTGTTGATAAAACGTAATGCATTTTTATAGCGTCGAATCGGCAGCCCGCGATCGCGAGGAGACACCACGATAATGCTGCCCTCGCGATCAATCAGCGTCTGCAATTCCGACTGTTCCTGTGCCGTCAACGCACCCACGTCATAGAACAACGAATCCAACATCGCATTGCGTTGCCGAAACGGCAGCAACGAAGCTGTATTTAGCATGCGATTGGGAGTGAATTCGTTCATCATGATTTAGGGTGCATTGGGTGAGCCAAGCCTTTTACAACAAAGCCTTGTCGCGATGCCTAGTCGGTTTGCGGCAGCTCTTCGTCTTCTTCATCTTCCTCATGGGACTGGTACCATTCATCCCAGCACTGGACCCAGTGGTCCTCGGGCAGTCGTGCTGACGGGAAGGCTATCCTGGTAGTCGGTTTGCCATTGCTGATTTTGAGGTCAACGATCGAAGGTGGCGAGTGATCGTAGGGGACAATTCGTCCCAGCACGTAACCAGTCTCGTCACAGACCTCAATCGGCAGACGAGTGGAAACCAGAATCGACGATTGGTTTTGATCGAGAGATAATGCAGCCATCTTTTCGAAACTCCCTAAAATGGATTGGACACGATTTATGATGCGAGTTCTCGCTGTTCAACAACGGGTGAAAAAATCAACGCGTTGCCGGCGTGAGTCACTGACGTCGTGGCGGGAACGAATTTGACTCGCAACCCGACGTGAAGATCACCTCGAGGCGGAACAATCTTGCCGGTCACCAATGCCCCGTTGGACAGTTGGATCAACGCCAACACCCACTGGACGTCTTGCCACTCCACGTTGCCGCCGTTCGCGTTGTTACCGTTCGCGTTGTTACCGTTCGCGTTGTTACCGCTCGCGTTGTTACCGCTCGTCTTGGCCGAACATCGCGTTTTGCACGAACGGATCGTGGTGTACGAGTAGACTTCACCAAACTGTGACACCGCGTCGACGGAGTCGTGTTCACATCGCGAACAGGTTTGTTCATGTTCATCCGCTAAGCGACCGCAGTGACGACAGAAACCAATGCTTCGATCGACCACCGGAGGACGCTTTGCCGTCGTCGGATTTAGATCGAGATAAAGGGTGTTCATGACACGCATCCCATGTAATTAAAAATCGGCCGGCAGCCTTGCCGTAACACTCGACTTCATCCGTGGTTCAAGTCGATCGTTGCAAAATGTGCGTGACGACCGTCGCCCCGCTGCCACCAATACTCTGAGTCATCGCAATCGACGGATTGCGAACTTGATTGGGCCCCGCCTGGCCGCGTAATTGCAAAGCCGCTTCCACGACTTGATAAGCGCCACTCGCACCGACGGGATGGCCGCGTGCTTTTAAACCTCCGAACGTGCCCACTGGTAATCCACCGTTGCGATCGATCCCACGCTCGCGCGCGAATTGAGGTGCCGTTCCTCGTGCGGTAAAACCACTCGATTCGAGACTGAGTGCGGCGATGATCGTGAACGCGTCATGCAGCTCTAATAGATCAATGTCGTCGTGATAGACACCGGCTTGATCCATCGCTGCACGCGTGGAATCCTCGGCCGCTTGCAACCACAATGGATCTTTTCGCTGCTGGACGCTGAGCGTGTCGGTCGCACTTGCGCTGCCAATCACGTTGACCACGTGGTCTCGCTTTTTGGCGAATTCATCACTGCAAATCACGACGGCGGCTGCACCATCGCCAATCGGGCTGGCGTCATACAATCCGATCGGATCGGCAACCATGGGCGACGTCAAATATTGCTCTTTCGAACATTCACTGCGTAAGCGTGCGTTGGGATTAAACACGGCATTTTGGTGAGCGACTTCGGCGAAGACCGAAAAATCCATTCGCATCGCGTTGTATTCGTACAAGTAACGCTGCATCAGTAGTGCATTGAGCGTGATGAAGCTGGCGTCATTGGTGACTTCGCGTTCATAGTCCGCGGCGGCAGCCAAAGCCCGCGTCAGTGTTTCACGTGCGATCCCGGTCATCTTTTCGACGCCCACGGCAAGCACCACCTCATGGGTCCCCGACGCGACCGCCATCACGGCTTGACGAACCACCGCCCCTCCGCTGCCGCAGGCGGCATTAACCGTCAAACACTCGACACCATCGTTGGAAAGCTCAGACGCAATGAGCGGTCCGAGGTGAGATTGGCCGGTCACTTCGCTCGACAACATGTTGCCAACGTAGATCGCGTCGACATGATCCACGTCTGCATCGGACAATGCCGCGCGGCAGGCGTTTCGAGCCAGTGATTGAATCGATTGATTCTCATGCTTGGCCACCGGTGTCTGACCAACACCGATAATTGAAACATTACACATGACCCTGTTCCCATCCCTGTGCTTGCAAGTTCAGTCGTTGACTTGATCGCCGACTGTGATGTAACTCAACACAAAAAAGTTTTCGTCACGCACTGCGTCAAGCAGCGTCGTGTTCGGATTGAAATCTAGCGGGGGGACAGTCGTTGCAAATGGGGGATTCCCTGAATCGCGAGTGGGAAATTACGCAGCTGATCTGATGTACCCGCATGCAACCCGTCGAAGCCTTAATGAAATCCACTTGGCAAGCCACAAGGTTCCTTGACAATGAGGTCAAGCACGTCTTGGGTAATGGCGTGACATACAAAGCGTGTTGCGAGTGTTCGCACCTGTGCGGTGCGTTTGTTTTGCGCAGTGAAGGTTAATTGAATTTTGATGCCAAACGAAAACGCGACGATTTGCCGACGCGCTTATGGCAGGGTTTACCACATCTCTGCGGATGTTAGGGACACATGCGTCGCTATCGGTGACGACAGCAATTTGATATCGATGACGTCGCCATGTCGCTAAAGTGAGACAATGATCACACAGCATTTGCAGAGTTTTAACGATGCCCACAACGCAGTTCGAAATTGCGGCGCCGCGACACTCCCTTAACCCCGTCGCTGCGGGACCGCAGTCACCACACGCAATTGAAAAAAACCGAAAACGTGCTTCTGTTTTCGTATTGGACATTCGCAAATCGACTCTGGTTGCTTCTCATCCCAACTTCGATTGCTTCCTTCGTCTGTAACGATTCCGCAGCACTTCGAGCCCTCAAGATTTTCCCCCAAATATTATTAACGATAGCTGCTTCGCGAAGCGAGGTTCGCACTTACCTAGTCCGCGATCGATGCGATTGTACTTTCGCGAGGTGGACACTCCGCTTACGACGCAGCTCGATTCGACTTCCGGCGTGCTTGCCGCAGTGAGCGAACGTCGGATTGAGGCTGGGTTAATGTCGCCGTGATCATCATTGCTTCGACGTTCGTTAGCATCACACCGATCATGGCGATCCGTATCGGCCAGGTCGACCATTCGAGAAACAACGCGATTACGCCGACGATCATCAAGAACCAGCACGTTTTTGCTGCGCGGGTGTGATAGCTCGGAAATCGTCCAAACTTCTTCAGAGCGAAGACACACGATCCAACGTAACTGAGTACCGCCAATCCAATCCAAACGAATTCTTGGAGCAGCATTTCACTGCGAAGATAGACAAGCGACAGCAGCAAACATGCGTACAGCGTCACATCTGCAATGGTGTCAATTTTGGGACCAATCGAGGAACGTTGGTTGAGCAGGACCGCTATTTTGCCGTCCATCCAATCGGTCGCTGCAAGAAAAAGAAACATGCCCACCACCCAGTGTGGAAACCCAGCGACGGCAAGTCCGACCATCACCCACGAACCAAAGAACCGAATCACGCAAAGCGCATTAGGCAAGGTCGCCCAGCGATCCGGCGGCGAGACAACGGGAACAACTTCGGAGTTTGCAGTCGGACTCATCGAGTCATCCATTGGAAATAGTAAAAGAAAAGCGGCGCGGTGAACGTTAAACTGTCGATCCGGTCGAGAATCCCGCCTTGTCCAGGCAGAAGGTTTCCACTGTCTTTGACTCCGATCTCACGTTTCATCGCAGACATATTCAAGTCACCGATTTGGCCTGCGATCGACATCAGTATTCCCGCAATGAAAGATTGCAAGGGTGTCATCGCGATTAACCAGTGACCCAATAGCATCGCAATCAGCGAGGTGACAACCATTCCGCCCCCAAAACCCTCCCAAGTTTTTTTGGGTGATACCGGGGTCAGTTTTCGGCGTCCGAATCGGCGTCCCACCATGGCTTGGGCAATGTCATTGATTTCGGTAACCGCAATCAAAAACAGAAACAATCCCGCGGGTCCCGACGCAGGATTTACTGCCCCAGGATTCACTGCCCCAGGATTTACTGACTGGGGGTTTGTCGATTCGGGCAACGTGACCAACAGAGCAATGTGACCAATCCCGTAGGTGGTGACCATGACAACAAAAGTAATTCGTCCGATGTGACGAAGGAAAGCGTCTACTTGGCCCGAGACAATCAACACTAATGAGGGAATTGCAATCGACAACAATGGAACCGCGATCACGAAGAACGATGCCCACTGCATTGCGACCGCGACGTAGCTGATCACAATCAATCCATACATCGATCGGGTCACCGAGAGTGGCATCGCAGGCGCTAGCGGGAGAGCCACGAATTCTCGCAGCGCCAAACAACTGACCATGCCGACGACCGCAACCATGGCTAGCCGTCCCAGCAACGCAGATGCGATCACGACCAGGGTCACGATCCACCAGCTCTTCAGGCTACGAAGCCGCGATTGAGCGATTTCGGGGGCCTGTCCACGAATGGCAACGAGGCGGACACAGGTTCCCACCAGTAGTGCGGAAACGGCAACCATCGCGGCGAATTGAACGTGCGATGGAATCGGAAAAAGAGGCATAACGAAAAAAGCCTTAGGAATCACAAGCGTTCAGTGAGAGAGTCGTCTTCCAAGTCTTGCTGCCCATGTGGAAATCTTCGCAGCGCCCACCGCGTCGCGATCGGCAGCAATGCGAATAGCGAGAGCAACGCCAGCAGTTTCAAATCCACAATGCTCCATACGCCTTCGTGGGCCATCGTTCGCAACGTTGGCAATTGGGATCCGGCAAGCACAAACACAATCGTGCCTGGCAACATTCCCACCCAGGTGGTCCAAGCGAACGTGATGACGGGAATCGCGGTCGCTCCCGATGCATAATTGACCAACGTATAGGGTGCGTGAACCAGTCGAAGCGAAAGCAGGTAGCTGCCTCCGTTTCGAGACACAGCTCGGTCGATCGCTCGAACGATCTTCGACAACTTTCCCTCTACCATCTCTCGAAGCAAATACCGCACGACAAGAAAGCTGATGACAGCAGCGATCGTTAATGCAGAGCTCGAGATTACCAAAGCCATCCAAAATCCAAACAACCAACCGTAGATGATTGATTTGCCGGTCGTACCGGGGACCAACGATAAGGCGAGATAAATAGCGAAGCCGGACAGCGGAGACCAAAACGGGTGATGTTCAACGTAGCCACGCAGTTCGTCCTCTTGCTCTAGAATCGGATCCAACGACACCTTGTCTCCGAATGCAAACCATCCGATCACGGCGATCAGCAGCAGGACAACGACGAAGGACAGACGCCAATGCATCGAGTGTGACCTCTACCGACGAGACGACGTGGGGCGCGACGCTCGCTGGCTCTTTCCGGTGGAGTTGTTGGATAAGCGAATCGAATTCTCTAACGCTTCCTTCGCTTCTTGACATGGCACGCACTTGTCGGCAAAGGGGACATTGCGTAACCGATCAAGCGGGATGTTTTTCGAACATTCGACGCACCGCCCGTATGTCCCCTCTTTCACACGCAGCAAGGCCGCTTGGATCGCGGCCAACTCTTCGCTTTCGGCTTCCGCCAATGTTGAATTTACCGTAGCGTAATCCAATTCCACTGCGGCATCGGCAAGATCTCCTGCCACCGCATCGTCCGAGTTGTGGAGCTGCGACAGCTCACCATCGAGCAATTCCAGCAGTTCCGAACGCCGCTGCACCAGCTTTTTGGTCAACGATTTGTATTGGTCTTCGCGTTTCATCATCCATCCTCCCTCGTGGAACGGTCGATCCTAAACAGAGACAATTGATTATCGCCGTCATCATCAACCGATTGGAACAGGCCAACCAGGCCAACGAGGGCAACCGGGGCAACAATCATGCCATTTGCCATCAAAATTCGGCGGGCGACGGGCTCGTCTTCTACGATGACGCTGCGTTGATGCATTTTCCTCGTGATTTTCCGCTCCAACGTTGGTATGAGTTGTGCACCGACCTCGAGACGAGACCAAACATGCTCGCAATTGCAATTCACAGCGAGTTGCGACGACGTTTCGCAATCAGCCCCCGAGGACCATTACAACTTGAGCAAGTGACATGAAGATCCTGCACATTTCCGACCTCCACTTCGGGCCGCCCTACCTGCCTCGCGTGGGCCAGGCGATGGTTGAGTTAGCCCCCAAGTTAAATCCCGATGCCATCGTCGTCAGCGGCGATTTGACTCAGCGAGCCAAACGAGAACAGTTTGTTGCCGCTCGTGAATTTCTGGACCAACTACCGAAATGTCCGATGCTGGTAATTCCAGGCAATCACGACGTGCCATTGTACCGAGTCAAAGAGCGGCTGACCGATCCGCTTGGTTTGTATCGAGAAATCATCACGGACGATCTTGCCCCGGTATTGACGATGGACGAGGCCGTTATTGTCGGGCTCGATTCAACGTCGCCTCGACGGGCGATTTCCAATGGTCGTATTGTACCGTCCCAGCTCGAACATTCCGGACGTGTCTTCGGGGCCGCTGCGCCGGAGCTTTGTAAGATTTTGGTGGCCCATCATCATTTTGCTCCCGCTCCGGACAACCTTCGTGACAACGCGATGCCCAAGGCTAAACGGGCGATCAACCAGTTCGTCGATCAAGGCGTCGAACTGATCCTAGGCGGTCACCTGCATCGTGCTTACATCGGCAACTCACTCGACTTCTATTCGGGGAACCATCGTGATCGAGGGATTGTGATCGTCCAGTGCGGCACGACGACATCGCGACGTGGCCGAGGCCGTGAACGTGAAAAGAACTCCTTCAACTTAATTGAGATTGCGTCAGAGACGCTCACCATTACTCATCATATGTTCTTTGACGAGCAAGGCGATTTTGCGGCACTCAGCCGCCATCAATTCCCACGCCACGGTCGCGTGTTCAAGTAGCCGCCGCTGAAGTCACCAAGTTCGACCATCGCCGCGATGAATCCAACAACGCATCCTATTCCGGACGCGAAGTGAAACCTTCCGTTAGCTCTACTTTGGGTCGCCAGTGGGATGTGTAGCATCGTAGGATCATTGCGATAGCGAACATTGCCCAACAGGACGAAATAAGCTGCAGTACCAATACCGGAGACTTGCGTGAGAGAATCCAATTCGCCACGAGGGATGGATCGTATTGTTGAAGCGACACAACGAAAACGATCGGGTAGAGGCAACACAACAAAGCGGTCCAAGGAAAACGCTTGAATGATGAGCGTCGAATCGCGAGTCCATTGCTGGCTATGAAAAACGCAAACAAGTCAATGGTCAGCGACTCGGTCCAATAGGCGGTGATGATAGGCCAAACGAATTCAAATAATCCAAAACGAAAGACGATACGCCGTGTGCGATCCGCCAATTGCGTTGGGATTAACGTTACCCCACGCCGAGTAAAGTCGAGATTCGCATGGCCTTCGACCGGAGGTGCATAGGGATTGGGAATCACGTCGAGTCTGATTCTTTTGTGGCGGAAGATTGCGGGTTCGCTGGCAGCGGCAATTGATTTGCAATCGAGCGGGCTTTTTACCGATCGACTCGCTCGTGAGCTGAATCGTGATGTCTTTGGGGCTTGATGATATAGACGACATCGGATTGGTTCATCCCCATTTTACGCCACTCGAACGCGGGCAGCTACATGGATCTGGTGCCATTTTGCGCATACGTGTAGTGCTTGCCCTACTGATTTCGGCCGTCGTGTTGCCGCGAACACCGACGAAAACGGCGAGAAGCAGGGAGACGTTATCGCCAAGTGACCGGCATCTCGTGATTCGAAAGAGCCAACGCAAAGTGTTGCACCTCACTCCACAAAATTACAGCAACTGTGACGTTCATCCTTCGTGAATTCGTCAACCGCGTCAGCATCATGAACAATCACGCCATCGCGAATCCGCTACCTGCGAATCATCGCACCACGTCGATCACAAATTCGTAAAAGTCAGCTCCCTCAGGCACATCGTTCAGATTAACAACGATTCGCCCGCCTGCGTTGCGTTCTAACGCAACCAAGCCTCGCCCCGTCACTCTGCGAACTCGCGGATACTCCAACGCAGTGCGTTCGGGTACAAATTGCGCAGCGGCACGATTAGGAAACACGTCAGCGTCCCCAAGGGACCAGCGTTGTGAATTAACGCGAATTAAGTCTACCGGGACACCATATAAATCGGTCCAAGAAATGCCTTCACGACTAATTTCCAGCCGCCCGGATCCATCCAACTGCAACAGAAATGTCCACTCGATGCGAGGCAACTGCAAATCTGCGATTTTCGCTTCGGTCTTTGCATTTTCGTCACCGACCAGATAGGGTAGTGCCTTGCGATACCAGTATCGCGATCGCTTTTTGGTCGCCAATATCTGCAATTCACTTGCTTCATCAAGGACAGAACTCCAAAGTTCAGCCAGTGCGACTTGCGCAGTGGCTGTGCTAGGCGATTTGAGATCGAGTTCAGCACATTTCCGCAAAGCTTCGTGTGATCCCTCGGCTATAAGTGGCAGCCCCAATTCCCAGTCACCGCAGGATAACGCATAAAAACGACCGAGTCGTGATTTTGCGTCCGCGTCCAGCACCGATTGCCGCGGACGTTCGATGTCGCTTAAAACCTCCTTTTGGGCGATAACCAGCGGTTTCAAAAATTCAACGCGTGTGTGGATCGCCTTCTTTAGACTAGGCTCGTCCGATAAATCTGCAATTCGTTTCGCAAGCTCTGTAAACAGTTCAGCTTCGATGTAGCGGTGCTCTACCTCCGCGTCGTCCGCCCAGCGAAGTAGCCGCTCGAGGGTTGCCAGATCCGCAGTAGCCGCGGACACCTTTTCAATCGTCGGAAGCAGTTCCAACTGAGCCGTAATGCGGTCGAACGAATAGCGGTCCGTCGCATCCGAAAGAATGGTTGACGCCGTCATCACATCCCCCCCCGCAGCCATGTGCTGCCAAGCTAACTTGGTCAAGACAAATCGTTTTGCAAGGCTCTCTTCAACCTTTGCAGCTTCCCTCAAAGCGGTCGCAAATTGCAACTCACTATCAGATGAATCCAAACTGGCCAGCTCTGCGGAAAATTGCTGTACTAGCTCTGTTTCGATAGCCTGCAACGTTTCTTGTGGAAATGACTTCGAACTGTTGCTGTTCTTACTCCTCAACAACGACTTTGATACGACCACCTCTGTCTCTAACTGTTCCAAATTTGTAGGCGCCCCCCTCGCGATCCAATTGACAGCAATCGGGACCAACCACAATCCGTTCGCGGAAGGCTCTGTAGGACTGTAGGATACGCGACCTCGTCCATAAACAAGCGTAGCCAACACAGGACTCTCAGGATCCTGTTCGGCCCCTTCTTCCCCCGAATCGCCCGCAGTACCACGACGGAGCATGACCACAGAAATTCGATCTTCGTCAATCGCAAAGTTTCCATAAGATCGAATTTTCGCTGGCGCAGGAATCAAATTCTCTGACCCGCGGAACAGCACTTCCGTGCGGCCGGGCACCGGGCGGAAGTAATCGTTATGGACAAAGCCAGTATGGATACCAAAGATCTTTAGGCGTTCGGCATTCCGACCATTAAAAGAACCGAACATGAAAAGATGACCGCCGCTAGAAACAAACTTTTCAAGTGTCTCAAAGACTTGGTTCTTGCGTTCCTCACTACTATCTGATCCAAAATAATCGATCGCGTTGGTCCCAAAAATAATCGCGTGATGTTGCGAACAATCCAATGGGAGAGTGCCAAGCGAGCGGATGGAGTCAAATGACATACCGATCTCATTGCACACTTGTCGTGCAGAATTGGCTTCATTTGATCCATCCCCCACGACATACAAGATCGATTGGTCCTGTGTACGGTACTGCAATCGCAGTTCCGGCAGCGGATTCTGCTGGGCGTGTGCAAACGGCTCCGCCCACAGGCAAACAAAAACACCGCAGAGGGCGAGACTAATTCGATACTTCACATTCATAGTACACCTGGCGGCAGCGCCGCAAACTCGCTCAGTAGCGTTAGGTTGCAATTTCATTGTGTGGGCATGCGCCAGACGCGAGCGCTACCATCATCACTCGCCGACAAAATTTGTTTTCCATCCGGTGTGACCACCACTTTCAAGACATTCATCCGATGCCCCGAAAGTGACTCAATCAGCTTGGCTTTGACGATGTCGTACACCAAAACCTGGCCTGGATTAGGAACCGCCGCTAACGAAAAGGTTCCCGCGATTAATAACTTACTATCCGGCGAAAACGCGAGCGATGCGATGCTTTCTGCATTCACCGTGGTACGTGCTTGCTCGCTCCCGTCATTGGCATTCCACAAAGTGATGTCCGGACCCACTCCGGCTGAAGCGATCGTCTGTCCATCAGGCGACCAAGCCAAGTCAAAGAGATGCTGTGGATGGGCATCCCACTGAAGCAACAGTTCTCGAGACTGCGTGTCCCAAACCTTAAGGGTTCTTCCTGACCCAGCGAGCAACCGTTTGCCATCAGGCGCAAAGGCAATCCCGGCAGCCCCGTCCGTCAACGCATTTGTCCACTCGTAAGGAAGTGGACTGTCTTCGATTTGCCAATACTTCAAATTGCCTTCGGTATCGGAGGTCGCAATTCCCTTACCATCACTTGATGTTGCCACGTGGTAAACCGACGCACTGGCGACGCCTACCGTTTCAAAATCAGCATTATTGATATTCGCACGCTTCAGCACATGTTGTCGCTTGGAATGCACAACCAAATCGATTGTACCGGAGACCGCATGAGTGGCCACGCATTCGATACTGTCCGGCCAGAATGGAATTTCCCGGCTACGTTTTCCCGTTTCGATCTGATAGACAGGTATTCGATAGGGAAAGGTCGGTGCGATGAAATCCTCTCCTTGATTGACGACACCTATTTTCTGAACTCGGGTGGGGCCAAATTCGATTACTCTCAGCGACTTCGTTGGCTGACCGTCGTCAAAAGCCCAACGCATAGTGCGTTGATAGTCAACCTCCTTCGGCCAAACGGATGTTGGCCAACGACCTTCAAGTCGTTCGATCATATCACGAGCCATAAGCCGATCTCCGGCAATATGTGCCAAGTGAGCGGCGGCAGCCAATCGGGTCGGAGAATCAGGGTTCTGCTGCAACCAATCGATTAACCCCTGACGGACACGTGGCCAGTGAAATTGGCCGTCGGGATGAAAGCCCGATTCATCTTTGTAATCAAAAGCATTCAGTGCAACAATTGCATAAGCCGTTTCACCGATCTGCGACTTGGTCGCGGCCGCACATTCATCGGCAAAATCAATTAAATCACCGGGTCTGCCATGCCATCGCGGCAGCAAGTAAAGCGCCATAGAATCGATCGGCCGAGTAAACCATGGATCGATGTCGAGCGATTTATCCAAATATCGTTGCATTCGATTCCGATCGTAACCCGCATAAAGCCCCAATCGCATCTGCATCGCAGGAATGCAAGGATCACTGACTCCGTCATCTTCTGCCATTGCTGCGGCTCTGCGCAGCGCCTCTTCGGCCTGCGATATCGCGCGCTCGATAATATCGACCGCGTCGCCTGATACCGTTCCAGCAAGTCCGCCGCCCCGCGCATCACGAGCCTCCTTCTGAAAACAATACGCGAGCGCTATATGGGCAGCCATCGATGGCTTTGATCGATTCCATGCCCCCAAAATTTGCTTGCGATCATGGATCGCAGACCGGCGATCATTGGCATTGTTCATCGGCGAGCCGAGCTCATCGTAAATCACCTCCAAGTAGGATGATCCCGTGACGCTACGAGATTGATGTTTACGTACATCGGAGATCAAATGCTCCAATTCCGCGTATTGCTGATCCAGCAGCATCGCACGAACCCGCTGCCTCAACTGCACCTCATCCTCACCGAAATGGGTTTGCGAATACCCCCAAGAAGACAGCGTCATTATGAGACAGAAAGCGAGTCCACCACATGCAAGTGATTTCACACGAGCAGCAGTTCGGCGACTCTTCCGCTGGTTTTGATCCGAATCCGAGTAAAACATCATGCAGCATTCCACTGAAGTCCAAAAACCGATTCGCTGTTTACAACCTGTCGCACTGGCAAATTACCAAAACCGCCCGCATGGAAGCTAAAGTCTACACAGTAAGACTGTATGAGAACAGTCTCCTCCGCTGCTTACCCTCACAAAACTCGCCCCAAGCGAGATCGGTTGCAATATGGGATCCAGCTTACGAACAACACGTCTCCTCTTATGGGTGCACTCGTTTGTCAATCGATAAGCAATAGTCTTTTGCAACATTCTTATGGTAACGACGACGGGGCTTGCTATTTTCGGGTTAAGACAGAACATAGCCGCGAACAGGAATCTCGGTTCCGCAACCACCTCCTCACCCGTCCGTCATGAGCTCATTTCCTAGTTGTTCACTCAAGGGGCGGCCGTCTCGTTTTGCAAAACGCAAGTTGAAGATCATCGCTTGTAAATTGGCGAACCGCGTCGAATACCCGGACAATGACGCGGCCACGCCGATGGTAGGACCGCATAAAACGTGAATGCGATCCAACGCCAGCAGAGTTTTAAGCTCAGGACGGAAACAATCTCCCCGTCTAAGCTGAACATCCGGTGTCCGCCAGTCTTTAGCTATCGCAGTGCGACAGATCGATTAAAACATCAGTCTGCATCGCAAAAATTTTTCTGTCTACCCAATCGTATCCCCATCCCAAGCCGACGATCGCGGCAAGTCGGATGCGATACTCGGCACCTTCTCCATTCGCGAACTCTCGTCATCAATGCATGCGATTCCTCGATTGCTCCGTCTGTCCTGGCGGGAATTGACGACAGAAAGAATAGTGCGACAAAAAGATTAAAAACGCCCAGCCTGCATCGCGAAATTTTTCTGTCGCACCAATCTTTCTGTCAACTCAACCACAGAGTCACCGCAGGTCGAGTGTCGTTGGAACTTGCCAGCTTCACTCGGAACCTTCCCTACTCGTTTATTCTCAGCGTCGGGATTCACGAAACTAAGATCACTCGGGCTGACCAGGCCGACCTAACGACAGAAACATTGGTGCGACAGAAAGATTAAAACATCAGTCTGCATCGCAAAAATTTTTCTGTCGCACCAATCTTTCTGTCTACTCAAACGCAGAGGCATCGCAGGTCGAGTGTCGTTGGAACTTGGCAGTTTCACTCGGAACCTTCCCCACTCGTATTCTCAGCGTCCGGGTTCACGAAACTACGATTACTCGGTCTGTCCAGGCCGCAATTGACGACAGAAACATTGCTGCGACAGAAAGATTGAAAAGCCCAGCCTGCATCACGAAATGTTTCTGTCGCGCCAATTTTTCTGTCGACTCAACCGCAGAGTCACCGCACGTCGTGTGTCGTTGGAACTTGGCAGCTTCACTCGGAACCTTCCCTACTCGTTTATTCTCAGCGTCTGGGATCACGAACCAAAGACTACTCGGTCTGTCCAGGCCGCAATTGACGACAGAAACATTGGTGCGACAGAAAGATTACAAAACATCAGTCTGCATCAC